>JBDGUA010000006.1:0-25297 GCA_042216345.1 Haloferacaceae archaeon | reverse complement strand
TCCTTCATACGCCGGAGAACGGCGGGCGCGTACTTGAACGGTTCGACTCGAAGCGGGACGGCAAAGCGGTCATCAGCACCCGATTGGGAGAGGAATTGGCTCGACTCTCCTGACTAGCTTCCATCGGGAAGGGGTCAACGTCTCGAAAGCCCCTGGCCGTCTCGGCTCGGGCGACTCGCTGCGCTCCTCAGTCGTTCGCTTCGCTCACTCCCTGCGGTGCTTACGTCGTCGTCGTCCTTCGCCGAGACGGCCAGCCCCTTTCAGTCCCGCCCGCCGCGACCGCCCCGCAACCACGTCCTCCCCAGCCGATTGCGTTACTCGGCCCGCTCCCTGCGGTCGCGCACCTGCGTTACTCATCCCTCGCGCGGGCTTGCTCGCGCCCGGAGGCGCTCGCGGCGCGCGCCCGAGTTGTTGAGAAGGGGTTTCGATTCGAAAGCGGCCGGGTTCAATCGGTCGCGTGACCGTGGTCGTGGTCGCCGTGTCCGTGGTCACCGTGTCCGTGGTCGTGTTCGCCGTGGCCGCCGCCGCCGGAGGTCTCGCCCTCGGAGCGGTGGAGGTAGTAGAGGAACCCGAACAGCAGCGTCGCCAGGACGTTCAGCACGAACTTGTAGTTGAGTTCGATTCCCACCTCGGCGACGTGGGCGCTCGAGCGCAGCGGGATCTGGCCCGTCAGGGCGAACAGGTAGTGGACGAGCACGCCCGTGACGACGGACGCGACGAAGATCATCCCGCTGAGGAGGGCGGCGAAGCGGAAGCCGTAGTACTCGTCGTACGCCCGCATGATCGGCGGGACGATCAGGTCGGCGTAGATGTACGAGAGCACGCTCCCGAACGGCAGGCCGTTGACCCAGAGGATCGTCCCGAAGGGGACGTTCCCGACCGAGCAGACGAACGTGGCGACGCCGATGATCGCGCCGAGCGCCGCCGTCCAGACGACGTAGACCGGGACGCCGAACGTCGGTCCGGAGAAGACGGACGTCCAGACGGCCTTCGGGACGAAGCCGGCCACGAGGCCGGCGAAGACGAACCCGATGGCGATCTCGTCGTAGAGCATCCCCCACTCCTTCCACTGCTTGTCGGCGAGGTCGCGCCACCCGGCCCAGGAGGTGGCCTGCTCGCGGATCGACGTCCGGTCCTGCTCGGGGGTGAAACTCGACTTGCACGACGCCGAGCAGAAGTAGTAGGTCCGCCCGTCGTGTTCCAGGGTGTGGTCGGTCTCCTCGGGGTCGACGTCCATGCCGCAGACGGGGTCCTGGACCGTCCGGCCCTCCGCGTCGAGGACGTGCTGGCGCGCCGTCTCGACGACCTCGTCGGGCACGAGGTAGGCGAACGCCAGCGCCAGCAGGACGATCAGCACCACGCCGCCGACGAAGTCCGCGAGCAGGAACTGCCAGCCCAGCAGGATCCAGATGACGAACCCGATCTCGATGACGAGGTTGGTCGAGGCGAACATGAACGCCCCGAGCGCCGCGGCGGCGGAGGCGCCCTTCTTGAAGAGGTTCTTCGCGGTCGCGATGGCGCTGTAGGAGCACGACGAGGAGACGAATCCGAAGAACGAGGCCAGGGCGATCTCCCGTGGGCCGTGGCCCTCCAGCAGGTCCGCGATCTCCTCTTTGGGCACCCAGGCCTCGACCCCGCCGGCGATGGCGAAGCCGACGACCAGCGCCCACCAGGTGATCCACGCCATGGCGACCGTGGTCTGGGCGGCCTCGCGCGCGCCGGCGACCAGGAACGCGGCGAGCGGTTCGGTCGTCGTCAGCGCGCCGAGGGCGACGACCCCCAGTGCGAGAACGACAAGGAACGCGTACTCACGTCGGTCCATCTCTGTCGTCTAGTACGGGTGGATCGACTAATGCGCTTACGGCTACGTAATCCCTCACGAGAAGTGCCGAAACTTTGAATCCCAAATTCGAACGGGGGCTAGAAATTGGAATGCAAATCGTACTCGGTGAATCGCCGAGTAGCAATCCTTAGGGTGCCGCCGACCGACTCGCCGACGATGAGTCTCGAGGCGGCCGTCGCAGTCCCGTTCCGACAGAAGGGGACCGAACGCATGGGCGAGGGGGAGTTCGTCGTCGCGGTGTCGCTGGACCGCGACTGGTTCTCGCCCGACCAGGCCAAGCGCCTGATCGACGTCGCCGCCGGGCGGGGGTTGCTCGAGCGCGCGGACAGCGACCTCGTGGCGACCTTCGACCCGGACGAGGTCGAGGTGCCCGAGGGGTTCGAGCCCGACGAGTCGATCCTGCGCGAGCAGTCCACCTTCGAGAAGGTGCTCGCGCGCCTGACCGACGCCGGCGTCGCCAAACAGGAGGCCGTCGCCGCGATCAACGAGCGCCAGCGCGAACTCGGCGTCACCCTGGAGGCCGCCGCGGTGGTCTACGCCCGCGGGCGGGACATCGAGGTCGGCGACCTGGCCGCCGCGGCGACGGCGGACCTCACCGGGGGCGAGTGAGCGTGGTCGAGGACCGCCTCTCCGACGGGAGACGGATCGCCCAGTTGCTCGCCAGCGAACTCGACGGCCTCGGCGGCGACCTCGAGCGGGTGGCCGTCGTCGACGCCGACCCGGACGTGGAGCCGACGGCCGACGGCGCCCTCGCCTACGCGGTCGCCGTCGATTCGAGGGGCGAAGACGGCGGAGGCGACGATGGAGGTGATGGCGGAGACCCCAGCGAAGACGACATCGGAGGCTCCAGTGAAGGCGACGACGGACGAGAACCCGACCGGATCGCCGAGGTGTACGTCCAGCCGGACCGCGCACGGATCGAGTTCGTCGCCGCCCCGGACGCCGCCGCCGACGCCGCGACCGAACAGGGGCTCCGCGTCCGGCCGAAGGCCTCGCGGCCGCCGCGGACGCTCGTGTTCGTCGAGGACGGTGCCCAGGTGAAGCGCGCGGTCCCGGTCGTGAAGGCGGTCGTCGGGGCCCTCGAGCGGGACGACGACCGCTGAGAGGAGGAGGGTAGCCGACGGGTCAGCCGAGTTCTCGCAGCAGTTCCGGGAGCCGAGCGACGAGGTCCTCGCGCTGGACGTGCGCGACGGCGCGCTCGTCGGGGTCGGGGCCCCCAGGGTAGAGGACCTGGATCGGGAGCAGGCCCGCCGCGGCCGCGCCGCCGACGTCGTCGCCGACGCGGTCGCCGACGAAGACCGTCTCCCCGGGCTCGACGCCGAGGGCCTCCACCAGCGCCGCGAACGCCGCCCGGTCGGGCTTGCCGGCGGCCAGCTCCCCGGAGACGAGCGCGACGTCGAACGCCTCGGTCCAGCCGAGCACCCGCAGCTTCTCCCGCTGGGCCACGGTCGGGCCGTTGGTCAGCAGGCCGAGGCGGTAGGTCCCCCGGAGCTCCGAGAGCAGCCCCTCGACGCCCGGGACCGGCACGAGGGCGTCGGTGACGCGCTCGCGGTAGGCCCGGGCGACGTCGCAGGCGGGGGTGTCGGTCTCGCGGTCGGCGAGCAGGGCTTCGAAGACCGGCTCGCGCGTCTCCTCGGTGAGGTTGTCGCTGTGGGCCGCGAGGTACTCCTCGCGGGTGAGCCGCGGCGCGCCCGTCGCCTCGACGGCCTCCGACAGGATGGTCTCCCGGTCCCTGTCGGGCACCGCCAGCGTGTAGTCCAGGTCGAACGCAACCGCGCGAATCCCCATCACCCACGCCTAGGCGACCGCCCGGGATGAACGTGCCGACTGCGAAAGGCGCGTAACGCGCCGGTCACTGCCCCCGGTCGAGGTACTCCTGCTGGATCGCGACGACCTCCCCCGAGTCCTCACAGGCGGCGTATCGTCGCAGCGGTTCCTCGTTGAGTTCGAGGAACGTCTCGCCCCAGGTGAACTTCGCGAGGATCCGCTCGGCGTGGTCGCCCTCGCCGAAGATGGTCAGCGCCGCGGCGAGCGCCTCGACCGTCGTGAGTTGCATCGGACGCCCGAAGTTGACGGGGTTGGCCGCCACCAGGTACGGGAGCGCGCGGTGCTCGCCCGCGAGCGAGAACATGGCCTCTCCGGCCGACTCCCACGAGCAGTCGAGGGCGACGAGCGCGCCCTCGGCGGCGACCTCCCGGTCGGCGGGCGAGAGCGCCCGCTCGGCGTGCGGGTTGAGCACGACCCCGTACGGCGTCGCGCGGTCCGAGCGGTGCAGCTCCGCCAGGTCGAAGCGCGCGAGCTTGCGCGCCGTGCACTTCGCGGGGTCGTCGTCGCCCTCGTAGCGAACGTGGAGGTCCACACCCGAGGGAGGCGGGCGGCGCTCAAAAGCGAACCGTTCGCGTGGACCGCCACGCGTCGAGAGCCGGGACCGAGCGCCGAGGGACCCAGACCGAGGGTTCAAGGCCGATGCCGGGACCAGACCCCCCGTGACCTGAGTCGGGCCGCGGGGCGCCAGCGGGCGTACGGCACGCCGTCCCGCGGGTGCTGTGCGGCGTCGCGTGCCGTCTGTTCGCCACCTCCCCATCGACGCGATCCCCCGAATCGACCCGCGGCCCAGTGGGTCGAAACGCGTATGCCCGCGGCCGCGTAACCCCGACCGTGCGACGAATCACCCGCCGCCTGCTGGTCCTCCTCCTGCTCGTGGTCGTCGGTCTGCTGGCGCTGGGGGCGCTCCCGAGTTACCTGGGCTCGGGCGACCCCTACTACCTGACGGCGACGCCGACGGACGCGAGCGGCCCGGCCGTCAACGTCACCGGCCTCCCCGCGGACCGCTACCCCTACACGACCGGGGCGCTGGCCGACGGGCGCTCGGCTGCCTACCGGACCGGGCCGTGGGGACTCAAGGAGGCGTTCACGCACTCGCCGTTCGACGAGCTCAGCTCGCTGGCGATGCGCGAGCCCGACGCCCGGCTGGGCGAGCGCAGCGTCCTCGTCGAGTACGAGGGGGAGCGCTTCCGCCTGGAGGTCAGCCAGCCATGACCGACCGCGATCAGTCGCCCGACGCCGGAATCGGCGCCAGGGACTTCGAGCGAGAGGCCGCCGAGTACGATCCGGGCATCGCCGCCCGGCCCGACCGCCGGGACGAGCGCGAGCGCGTCCGGGCGGACCCCCGACGCCACCACCCGCTGGGCGAGCCCGAGCAGCCGGTGCTCGACGCCGCCGTCGAGTACGAGAACGACTGGTACACGGGCGGCTACGATCTGGTCGAACAGCCGGACGGCACGCGCAAGCGCTACTACTGGGCGGAGCTCCCGAGCGCCCCCGTCGTCGTCGCTCGCGCCGAGGACCGGCTGCTGTTCGTCGAGCAGTACCGCCCGACGATCCGGGAGACGCAACTCGAACTGCCCGCGGGCGTCGTCGAGTCCGGCGAGTCGTTCACGGCCGCCGCAGCGCGCGAACTCGAAGAGGAAACCGGGTTCAGCCCGTCGACGACGGTCCTGCTGGAGGAGTTCTGGGTCTGCACGGGGCTGCTCCGGCACCGCCGCGGCGTCGTCTTCGCGGACGGGCTGGAACCGACCGAGCAGAACCTCGATGACAACGAGTTCCTCACCCCGCGGTCGGTTCCCGTCGGGGAGGCCCTGCAGACCGTCCGCGAGAACCCGACCAACGACGCCACGCTCGAGGGAGTCCTGCTCGCGAGCGAGGAGGGACTGCTCTGAGTCGCGGGCGGGCCCGGAGTCCGCGGGCGAGGCACTTATCCGCTCGAATCTACACCACGTACGTATGGACGGCGAGATCTCTCCGGAGGACGTCAGGCAGGAACTCGAGGGCGACGACCCGCCGTGCGTGGTCGACATCCGCGCGCCTGCGGCGTACAAGCAGGGCCACATCCCCGGCTCGGTGAACGTCCCGTTCGGCGACCTCTCGAGCGAGATCGGCTCCATCGCCGGCGCCGACCACATCGTGACCGTCTGCCCGCACGGCCAGGCCAGCGTGCAGGCCGCGCGGCTGATCGGCGCCTTCGAGGGGACCAGCGACGCGCGGGTCGAGAGCATGGCCGGCGGCCTGGCCGAGTGGCCCGGCGAGCTCGAGACCAGCGGCGAAGATGACGCCGAAGCGACCGCCGAAGCCGAGGCCGACGCCGAGGCCGACGCACCGTTCTGAGCGCTGGGCACGTCCGGAAACCGACTTCGAGGTGCCCCCGAAGGGCGTGGTCACTGGCGGGTGAAGGGCGTGGTTACTGGCGGTCGACGGTCGTGAAAAACGAGTGCTCGACGAGTGGGTGTTAGGTGACGATCACGCGACGTTGAACCCCTTGTCGCGGAGGAAGTCCTCGACGCGACCCGTATGGTTGCCCTGGAGTTCGATGGAGCCGTCCTCGACGGTTCCGCCGCAGGCGAACTTCGATTTCAGGTCCGAGGACAGGCTGTCCATGTCGACGTCTTTGGGGTCGAATCCCTCGATGATCGTTACCTCCTTTCCGTAGCGGCGCTCGTCGATGCGGATGTTGATCTCCTGAGACTCCTTGGCGACGTCCTCGCAGACGCAGAGTTCCTCAGGGAGCCCACACGTCGAGCAGACTTCCGACATTACAGTCTAATCCTAGCGGGTGACCATATTAAATAGTGTCGGGACCCCACGCCGTCGCCGGGTCGGGGCGGCGAACCGTGGGCGGGCTTCGCCGCGACGGGGGGAACCGGTCCGCCGTCGTGCGAGCGCGGCGGCCCGCCTGGTCGGGGTCACCGGCGGTACCGACGACCGACCAGCGGAAGCGAGCGGCGGGTCAGCGCGTCGGCCCGCTGCACCGCCCCTGCGGCCTCGGACTCGGTGACGCCGGCGCCGTAGCGCGCCCGCTCGAAGAAGCCGGCCACGTCCCGGGCCCAGGGGTCGACGCCGAACTCGGCGTCGAGCGCGTCCAGGTAGGCCCGCGGCGTCTCGCCGGGACGGCGCTCGCGGTAGCGCCGGCCGAGGGTGTCCTCGACGCGGTGCCAGGCGCGACGCACGTCCGTCTCCGGGTCGCGCCTGGGCTGGTAGTACAGCGCCCCGGTCTGCCGGGCCCACGAGACCAGCCCGGTGCGGCGCGAGGCCGCGACCGCACCGACGAGGCCCACGAGCCACAGCCCGAGCGTCTGGGACGACGGGAGCGAGGGGAGCCAGCCGCCGGGGCCGTCGGGGCCCGACCCCGGCCCGTCGGGGGTCGCGGTCGTGTCGTTGAACGGGTCCGTCTCGTTCGCGGTCGGCGTCGGCGTCGGCGTCGGCGTCGGACCGCGGTTCTCCGACCCGAGGGTGTCGATGTCGCTCTCGTTCTGCGCGCGGGCGGTCCGGAGGCGCTCCTCCTCGGCGGCGACCCGGGGGCCCGCCGGCGTCGGGTCGAAGCGCACCCAGCCGACGTCCGGGAAGTACACCTCGACCCAGACGTGGGCGTTCATCCCCCGGACGACGTAGGACTGCTGGCGGCCGTCGTCCGCGACGACCTGCCCCGGCGTGTAGCCAGTCGCCAGCCTGGCGGGGATCCCCTGGGTCCGCAGCATCACCGCCATCGTGGTCGCGAAGTACATGCAGTAGCCGGCGTCCATCTCGAAGAGGAACGCGTCGGCGACGTCGCCCGAGGGGCGGTCGACCACCAGGGAGTAGTTCTTGGTCTCCTCGAGGTAGCGCTCGACCGCGACCGCCGTGTCGTAGGCGGTCGGCTCGTCGCCGGCGATCTCGGCGGTGCGGCGCGCGACCCGGTCGGGGGTACTCGAGGGGATCTGGCGGGCGCCCGCCACCGACGCCGGGTAGTCCCGGCCGGCGCGGCGCAGCCGGTCGGGGGTGGCGACGGGCTGCTCACTGACGACCGTGTAGTTCTCGCCGCTGGCGAGGGTCTCCGCCGGGCGCAGGCCGCCCTGGGGGGTGACGAGCGTCCGGTTGGCGACCGCGTCGCCGACCCGGACCGGCGCGTTCGCCGCGGGCATCACGTCTAGGTCGGTCCGCGCGACGACGGTCTGTCTGATCGTCCGCGTCTCGCCCGGCGGCGACGCCAGTCCGTTCTCGTAGGGGGTGGTGTCCTGGGTCCGGACCCAGCCGTCGCCGGTGTAGCGGTCGTAGACGGCGGTCCGCCAGTAGGACTTGCGGTCGCTCTGAACCAGCAACCGCACCTTCGGCGAGAGGGAGATGGTGCCGGCGATCTCGAGGTTGTCGTCCGCGCTCACGAGGGTGGCCGTCGTCCCGCCACCGGCGCCGTCGCCCGAGAGGGCCACGCCGCCGCCCGCCGCCAGCCCGACGGTCGAGGAGACCAGGATCATCGCCGCCACGACCGCGGTGAGCGTCTCCAGCTGGGCGCGGGTGCCGGGCGTCAGGAATCGCCCCCGCGACTCGCCGGCCTCGCCGACCTCGGCGGCGCGTCGAGCGGTCTCGACGTCGGACCGCCCCTCGGCGGCGGGTGCGCCGGTCGCTGCGGTTCCGCCGGTCGCCGACGCCAGGTTCCCCAGCGCGACCGCGACCGCGCCGGCGACGACGCCCAGCAGCGTCACGGTCGCGTCGGCGTCGCCGGTCAGGACGAACAGTCCGAGGGTCGCCCCGGCCACCGAGACCGCCAGCGCGTAGCGCCGACGCACCGCCAGGTACCACGCGAGGAAGGTGGGGCCCGGCGCGACCGTCAGCGCCCAGGTGCCCGCCGCGAGCAGGCGCAGCACCGACAGCCCGGAGAGCATCGCCGCGGTGTCCGAGAGGAGCTTCGCCGGCGTGACGAGTTCGAGCTGGCTCTCCGGGACGGCGCCGAGGTAGACGTACAGGCCGGCGAGCAACAGGCCGACGGTCACGACGAAGGCGGTCCGCGGGCGGAGGAAGCGCGCCAGCAGGGTCGCGAGCAGCAGCGCGCCGCCGACGAGCGCGACCAGCATCGTCGCCTCGCCGACCACGTCCGCGACGGTGTAGAGGACGCTCCCGTAGCTGGCGATCACCAGCGCCACGGCGGCGAGCGCGCCGCGACGGAACCACCGGCGGGCGCCGGGTGAGTCCGTCACTGCGCCGCCGCCGCCCGTCACTGCGCCACCTCCGTGGCCACACCGTCGTCCAACTCATCGCCGGTGGCGCCTTCGGCGCCTTCGGCGTCGGATCTCCCTTCGGTCGCGGTCCCCGGACCGTGGTCGGTGGACGCGTTCCCGGCCGCGGCGGAGTCGCCCCGGAGGTCGTCGAAGGTCGTCTCGACGTCGCCGAGGCGGACGCGGACGCCGGCGGCGGTCGCCCGGACGTGGACCGCGGTGTCCGGGCCCTCGGCGACGCGGCCCGCGGTCGTGCGCGCCAGGTGGCCGAGCAGCGCCGCCCGGTCGCCGACGTCCGCGGCGACCGTCCCGGTGGGGGTCCGGACCGTCACCGGGACCCCCGCCCCGAGCAGCGCCAGCGCGATGCTCGCCGTCGCCTCCGCCATGCGGTCGGCGGGCGAGACCGTGCCGGCGGTGCCGTCCGACGGCGCGTCGTCGCCTCCGGCGTCGTCACCTCCGGCGTCGTCGGGGTCGGCCTCCGCCACGACGACGACCCGTTCGGCGACGTCGGCGGCGGTGTACTCGTCGACGACGAGGTCGTCGCGTCGGGCGCTCGCCTTCCAGTTGACGTCGCGGAGGCTGTCGCCCGCGGCGTACTCCCGGAGGTGGTCAAACTCGTCGCGCTGGGGGCCGTCGCCGCTGCCGACGACCGCGAGCAGGCGGTTGCGCCCGCCCGGCGAGAGCGGCGTCGTGCGCGGGTAGACCGTCAGCGCGTCCGTCCCGCCGACCTCGAAGGTCCGGGCGACGAGGCCGAGCACGTCGCGGACGGTCACCCTGGCCGGTCCGACCGCCTGCTCGCCGCGGTCGGCGTAGGTGACCTCGTAGGCGACGGGGCCGTCGCCGAGCACGTTCCCGACGGCGCCGTCGCCCCACAGGCCCGCCGGGAGGCGGTCGCGCACCGTGGCCAGGGCCCCCTCGGCGTCGACGACGAGCCGGACGGTGCCGGTCTCGCCGCGCTGGCCCGCCGGGGGAGCACCCGCGTCACGCGCGGCTCCTCGACGAGGTAGACCGCGACGACCCCGGCGAGCAGTGCGACGGCCCCGGGGAAGACCACCGCGCCGAGCGCGCGCGCGCCGTCGCGTCTGGCCAGCAGGAGCGCGACCACTACCACCGCGAGGAGGGCGAGCCCTCGCCGCGTCGGTCGGGCCACGGGACGGCTCATCGTTCGACGGCGACCTCGTCGAGGGCCTGGGCGACGACCGCGTCCGCGTCGCGACCCTCCCCGGGGCGGATGCGGTGGCGCAGCACCGTCGGCGCCTCCGCCTGCACGTCGTCGGGGATGACGTAGTCGCGTCGGTCGAGCAGCGCGCGGGCCTGGGCGGCCCGCAGCAGGGAGATGGCCCCCCGCGGACTCGCGCCGAGGGCGGCGTGCTCGCGGGTGTGGGCCGTCAGCCTGACGACGTAGTTGCGGACCGGCTCGCGCACGTCGATGCCGGCGGCGGTCGCCCGCGCCCGACGGAGCTCCTCGACGCCGGCGACCGGTTCGAGCGAGTCGATCGGGTGCTCGCCGACGACCCGACCGAGCAGTTCCGTCTCGGCCTCCTCGTCGGGGTAGCCCAGCCGGAGCTTCTTGGTGAAGCGGTCGAGTTCGGCCATCGGGAGGTCGTAGGTCCGGCCGGGTTCGATGTCGTTCTGGGTCGCGACCACGGTGAACGGGTCCGGCAGCGCCCGGGTCTCGCCGTCGACGGTCACCTGGCCCTCCTCCATCGCCTCGAGCAGCGCGGACTGGGTCTTCGGGGGCGCCCGGTTGATCTCGTCGCCGAGGACGACGTTGGCGAAGACCGGCCCCTGTCGGAAGTCGAACTCGCGGGTCTTCTGGTTGAACACGCTCGTCCCGGTCACGTCCGCGGGCAGCAGGTCGGGCGTGAACTGGACGCGCTTGAACGAGCAGTCGAGCGAGGCCGCAAGCGACCGGGCCAGGACGGTCTTGCCGACGCCGGGGACGTCCTCGAGCAGGAGGTGGCCGCGGGCGAGGATGGTGACCATGACGTGCTCGACGGCGTCGTGCTGGCCCACGACGACGCGCTCGACGTTGGCGACGACGCGCTCGACGAGCGTCGCGGCCTCCTCGACGGAGAGAGAGTCGGCGGGGACGCTGCCGGCGGCGGGAGGGTTGGGACTATCGGTCATGGATGCCAGGGTGGGGGAGGGCGCGCATTCGTGGGAGCCAGTCCCGCGCAAACGTGCCACACATTTCGTTACGCCGTAGTTGCCGAGAGTACCTAACTCTGCTGCCGGACGAGGCCGGCGGTCGACGGAGGATGTGGGGCCGGTCGCCCCGGCGGTGGCGGACCGGACCGGCCAGCCCGGTAGTGGTTTACCGGAGGGGGTCCACGGAGGGGACATGCAGTCGTTTCCCGTCCAGATTCTGCTCGGCATCTACCTGGGGGTGCTCTCGGGGATCATCCCGGCGGTGGTCGCGGGCGTCCTCGGGTTCATCTTCCGGTACTTCACCGGGGTCAGCATCCCGGGGTTCGGTGTCGTCGTCCTCGCGCTCGCGGTCGCCGGCATCAACGGCGGCCTGCTGGCGCTGAACGACCCGACGATCAAACAGGGGGAGAACGCCACGGCGTTCATCGTCGCCATCCTCGTGGTGCTGATGCTGGCGCTGTACGCCCACGCGAAGGGCGACAAGCTCGGCTCGTCGCTCCCCCGGCGGATGTCGCTGCGGGCGCTGACCGCGCGGACGCTCTCGACCGACGTGGTCGAACTCGTCGGCGGCAGGGGCCAGGTCCGGATCACGCCCGTCGGCGAGGTCGGCGACATGGAGGGCTACCCGCCGCTGCCCGCGGAACTCCGCGGGGACCTCCGCGATGGCGAGTGGACGTTCCCGGCGGACGTCCCGCTCGCCGAACTGGAGACGCGGCTGGCCGACCGCCTGCGGACCGACTACGACCTCGCGGACGTCTCCGTCCGACTCGACGAGCGCGCCCGGGCGACGATCGCCGCCGCGCCCCCGGTCGGCGGGCTCTCCAGGCGGGTCCCGGCGGGCAAGCGCGCCGTCTCGGTCGACGCCCTGCTCCCGACCGGCGTCGCGCGCGGCGAGGAGGTCCGGGTCGGCGTGGGCGACACCGCCGTCACGGGGACCGTCGTGAGCGCGAAGACCTCCGGCAGCGAGGAGCCGCTCCGCAAGGCGGTCACGCTGCCGACCGGGACGCCACCCGGCGGCGAGTCGACCGACGGCGAACCCGCCCCCGACGGCGGGCGACCCCGTGACCCCCGCACCGACGGCGGCGAGGAGGCCGCCGAAGCGCCGACGCTGCAGACCCCCGTCACCACCGGCGGCGAGGGCCGGCTCACGGTGGCCGTCGACCGGGGGGACGCCGCGGCGCTGCTCGGCGCCGAGCGCGGTCGGGTGGTGGTCCGCTCCCGGGGGACCCGCCGGGAGTTCGAGCTCACGGCGCTGCTCCGGCGGGTGGGCCAGCGCATCCGCCGGGTGACGGTCGCGAGCGAGGGGCCGCTCGACGACGTCGCCATCGGGGAGGCGAAGGTCCACGACGTCTACGGGGTGGCCATCCTCGCGGTCCGTCACGGCGGGGAGTGGCAGGTCGCGCCCCGGGGCGAGACCAGACTCGCCGCCGGCGACGAACTGTTCGTGGTCGGGACCCGGGACGCCCTGGCGTCGTTCGCGGAGGCCGCAGCATGAGCGTCGCCCTCCAGACGGGCGTCACCTTCGCCCAGCCCGTCCGGGCGCTGGCGACCATCAGCGGGTTCGCGCTCGTCGCCGTCGCCACCGCCGCGATCGTGGCGCTGTCGTACCGCTGGTACTTCCGCCAGGACGTCCCGCAGGGCGTGACGCTCCTGCTCGGCGTCTCGGTCGTGGCACTGTACCTCAACTCGGTCACCCTCGGCGAGATCGTCGGCGGCACCGGCGGCGGGCTGTTCCAGGTCGACACCGCGTTCTTCCACGTCGTCACCCTCGGCGTCGCCGCCGTGGTGACGCCCCTGGGCCGCCGCCTCGGCGACGCCCTCGCCACCGACGTGTTCGCGTTCACCGGCGGGCGGGAACTCGAGGGCGAACTGTCGAAGGTCGTCCGGACCGTCGGCCGGGTGACCGCCGTGGAGCTCCCCGAGGAGATCGAGGACATCGACGAGTACGACCGCGTCGACCCGGCGACCAAGGCGGAGCTGGCCGGCAAGACGCTGCTGTTCCCCCGGCGGCTCACCGTCGCCGAACTGCGCGACCGGCTGGTCACCCGGCTGAAGGTCGACTACGGCGTCGGCCACGTCGACGTCGACCTCACGGAGGACGGGATGGTCGAGTACCTCGGCGTCGGCAGTCGGGCCGCCGGCCTCGGCCCGACGCTCGCGCCCGGGGGGGCCGCGGTGGCGATCCGCGCGGACCCGGCCAACAGCGCCAGCCCGGGCGACGTCGTCCA
The DNA here is from genome assembly GCA_042216345.1 of Haloferacaceae archaeon. GTDB lineage: Archaea > Halobacteriota > Halobacteria > Halobacteriales > Haloferacaceae > JBDGUA01. Next base: position 12,053 of record JBDGUA010000006.1, on the reverse strand, counting down.
GGTGTGGACTTCCCCGCCAGAGCCGTCGTACGTCCTGACCGCCGAACTGCGGGCGACCGCCGGCGACGTGGCGACCGTCGCCGTCGACGAGGCCGAGGCCGACGAGCTCTCGGAGACGGTCCGCTACCGCCTGACGACCCTGCCCGCCGAACCCCGCGCCGACCGGGAGTTCGCGTCGCTGCTGCGGGCCGCCGACGAGACCATGGCCGCCGTCGAGATCGGGGCCGACAGCGCCCTGGACGGGGCGACCGTCGGCGACCTCGACGCCGCGGTCGTCGCTGTCCGTCCCGCCGACCGCCCCATCGAGCCGATCCCGAAGCGCTCGCGACCGCTGACCGCCGGGGACCTCGTCTACGCCATCGCCCGTCCCGAGGCCCTCCGGAAGCTGGAGTCGGCGGCGAGGCCCGACGGCGGTCCGGTCGCCGAGCGGTCGGCGTAAGCCCCAGCCCGGGCGACGCGGGGCACACGGGCCAGCGGAGGCCCAGTCCGGGCGACGCGGGACGCACGGGTCGGCGGAGGCCCCGGGCGATCTAGACCGCGCGGTGCCGGCGGTGCTGGGCGAGTCGCGCTCGCGTCGAGCCCGGAGCCGGGCGGAGAGGCCGCCTGTGTCCCGCTCACGTCCCGGAAACGCATCGAGAACAGCACCTTTATCAGTCGCTCGGGCCGAACCTTCGACAAGATTACTCCAGGAGGTCAATGGTGACGGAGAAAACACAACAACCGGAGGTGAACATCGGACTCGTCGGCCACGTGGACCACGGCAAGACCACGCTGGTCCAGGCGCTCAGCGGTGCGTGGACCGACCAGCACAGCGAGGAGATGAAGCGCGGAATCTCCATCCGCCTGGGCTACGCGGACGCGACGTTCCGCCGCTGTCCCGAGGAGGCGGGTCCGGAAGCGTACACCGTCGAGGAGCACTGCGAGGAACACGACGTCGACACGGAGGTCCTGCGGACGGTCTCGTTCGTGGACGCGCCGGGTCACGAGACGCTGATGGCGACGATGCTGTCGGGCGCCTCGATCATGGACGGGGCGGTCCTGGTCGTCTCGGCGACCGAGGACGTGCCCCAGGCCCAGACCGAGGAGCACCTGATGGCGCTGGACATCATCGGCATCGACAACATCGTGATCGCCCAGAACAAGATCGACCTGGTCGACCGCGAGCGCGCCGAGGAGAACTACGACCAGATCAAGGAGTTCGTGAAGGGCACGGTCGCCGAGGACGCGCCGATCGTCCCGGTGAGCGCCCAGCAGAACGTCAACATGGACCTCCTCATCGCGACCATCGAGGAGTCCATCCCGACGCCCGAGCGCGACCCCGACGCGGACCCGCTCATGCACGTCGCCCGCTCGTTCGACATCAACCGCCCGGGGACGACCTGGGAGAACCTCGCCGGGGGCGTCCTCGGCGGGACGCTCGCGGCGGGCGAACTCGAGGTCGGCGACGACCTGGAGGTCCGCCCCGGTCGCGAGGTCGAGGAGGGCGGCCAGACCGAGTGGCGCCCCCTGGAGACGGACGTCCGGTCGCTCCAGGCCGGCGGCCAGAACGTCGACGTCGCCCGCCCGGGCGGCCTGCTCGGCGTCGGCACGGGGCTGGACCCCTCGCTGACGAAGGGCGACGCGCTGGCTGGCCAGCTCGCCGGCGCCCCCGGCACGCTGCCGCCGACGTGGGAGTCCTTCGAGATGGACGTCGAACTGCTCGACCGCGTGGTCGGCTCCGAGGGCGAGGAGATCGACGAGATCTCGACCGGCGAGCCGCTGATGATGACCATCGGCACCGCCACGACGGTCGGCTCGGTCACCAGCGCCCGCCAGGGCGAGTGCGAGGTCGCGCTGAAGCGCCCCGTCTGCGCCGAGCCCGGCGCGAAGATCGCGATCAACCGCCGCGTCGGCGCGCGCTGGCGCCTGATCGGGATCGGCACGCTGAAGGACTGAGACGACTGGATGACCACCGTCGCAATGGACACCAACGCGCTGATGATGCCGGTCGAACTCGACGTGCGCGTCTTCGACGAACTCGCGCGCGTCCTGGGCGAACCGGCCGCGGCGCTCGATCTGGTGACCCCGCGGGCGGTGGTCGACGAACTGGCGGCGATCGCCGAGCGGTCGGCGGGCGAAGAGGGGATCGCCGCCAGCGTCGGAGCCGACCTGGCCGGCGAACGCTGCCGGGTCGTGGAGACGGACGAACCGTACGCCGACGACGCGATCGTCGAACTCGCCTCCGAGGGAGGCGTCGACTACGTCGTCACGAACGACGGACCCCTGCGCGAACGCGTGCTCGACCGCGGCGTTCGGGTAATCGGTTTAAGGGGGCGGAACAAACTCGCGGTCACAGAACCATAGCATGTACAAACGGGTACGACTCAAGGACACGGTCGAAGTTCCGCCGAAGCACCTGGCGGACGTCACGCCGGAGCGGGTCAAGCGCCTGCTCCAGGACAAACTGGAAGGACGGCTCGACGAGGACGTCGGTTCGGTCGTCTCCATCGTCGAGGTACACGACATCGGCGAGGGGACGGTGCTCCCGAGCCGACCGGGGGTCTACTACGAGGCGGATTTCGACGCCATCACGTTCGACCCCGAGATGCAGGAGGTCGTCGACGGCAACGTCGTCGAGGTGGTGGAGTTCGGCGCCTTCGTCGGCATCGGCCCGGTCGACGGGCTGCTCCACGTCAGCCAGATCTCCGACGAGTACCTCGCCTACGACGGCGAGAACCAGCAGCTCGCCTCCACGGAGTCGAACCGCACCCTCGGCGTCGGCGACTCCGTCCGGGTGCGCGTCGTCACCAAGAGCATCGACGAGCGCAACCCCCGCGACAGCAAGATCGGGCTGACGGCCAAACAGCCCGGCCTCGGCAAGCTCGGCTGGCTCGAGGAGGACCGCCAGGCCGCCGAGGGCGAGACCGCGATGGAGGGTGAGTGATGGCGGAGGATCGGCTCGCCTGCCGGGAGTGCCACTACATCAACGAGCCCACCGCCAACACCTGCGAGAACTGCGGCTCCTCCTCGCTGACGGAGGACTGGGCGGGCTACGTGGTCATCACCCACCCCGAGCAGAGCGAGATCGCCGTCGAGATGAACGTCAGCGAGGCCGGCGGCTACGCGCTGAAGGTCCGCTGACCGCGCGATGTCGCTGCTCTCCCTCCCCGTCGAGCTCCGCGAGGAGCTCAAAGAGCCGCTGGGTCCCGTCTTCGAGGACCCCGCAGAGCTGCTCGCGGGCGCCGGCGACCCCCTCGTCGCCGTCGGCGACGTCGTCACCTACCACCTGCGGCGCGCCGGCCGCGACCCCGACGTCTCGGTGATCGACGGCAAGACCAAACGCGAGGCGGTCGGCGAGGAGATCGCCGCGGTGCTCGAGGGCGACGACCACCGCATCCGTGTCCACAACCCGGCGGGGGAGCTCACCGCGGAGCTGCTCCGCGCCCTGCGGACCGCCCTCGACCGCGACGACCCGACCGTGATCCACGTCGACGGCGAGGAGGACCTGGCGACCCTCCCGGCCATCGTCGCCGCCCCCCTGGACGCCTCGGTCGTCTACGGCCAGCCCGGCGTCGGGATGGTCCACGTGAACGCCGACGCCGAGGCCAAGCAGGTCGCCCGCTCGCTGCTCGCCCGCATGGACGGCGACAGCGAGGCGGCCTTCGAGATCCTGGACGCCTGAGCGGGTCGACTGCGCGTCGCCTGGCCGACCCCGCCGGAGGAGTCTGTTCTCACCCGAGGTTCGACGGATCGACCCGGACGCTCACCCAGCCGCTGGCACCGCTGGGGAAGGCGTCCGCGCGCGTCCGCGGCTGGACCGTGCCGGTGCCGTCGACCGCGCGGACGACGACCTCGTGTTTGCGCCCGGGCGAGGGGTAGGCGTAGGTCCACTGGCGCCAGACGTCCTCGCCGGGGAGGGGCTCGGAGAGGGTCGCCTCGGCCCAGGAGTCGCCGCCGTCGGTCGACACCTCGACGCGGTCGATCCCGCGGGTGCCGGCGTAGGCGTGGCCCGCGACCCGGACGCGGTCGCCGTCGCGGGTCCGGGCGTGGAGCTTCGCCACCGTGTTGACCGGACCGGTGCCGTGCCAGCCGCGTCGCTCCCAGTAACCCTTCAGGGGCTCGTCGCGGACCTCGATCTCGTCGAGCCACTTGACGTTGATCTCCCCCCAGTGGCCGGGGATCAGCGCCCGCACGGGGTAGCCGTGGCGGCGGGGCAGGGCCTCCCCGTTCATCCCGTAGGCCAGAAAGCCCCGGCGCAGCGCCGAGAGGGGGAACTCCTCGAAGTAGTCGTCGGTCGCGCGGAGGACCACGTACCGACCGTTCGGGCCGGCCTCGTCGAGCAGCCCCGAGACCGACAGCCCCGTCCAGAGGGCGTTGTCCATCTTGTAGCCGTTGAGCGACTCGCCGACGCAGCGCAGCGTGACGAACTGGTGCTCGGTCGGGCGCTCGCGCAGGTCGGCGAACGACAGCGACAGCTCGCTGTCGACGGCGCCGGTCACCGTCAGCGCCCAGGACTCCCGGTCGACGGTCGGGTTGAGCTGGTTGATGTCGACCTCGTAGAACGAGTCGCTGACGAGCGGTTCGAGGCCGTCGACGTCGAGCGAGCGATCCGCCGCGGTCGACAGCGCCGCGTCGATCACCTCGCGCTCGGTCGAGGAGAGTTCCAGGTCGGCCTCCGCCGGGGTCTGGCCGTCGTCGGGGGTCGGCCGGCGGAGGACCGCACCGAGCAGCCCGATCCCGAGCGCCGTCGCGAGCGATCCCAGCGCCGCCCGGCGGTCGGTCGCCACGGCGCCGTCCGACCGCCAGCCCAGCCCGGCGACGCTCGCGCCGACCGCCAGCGCGAGGCCCGCACAGCCGCCAGCGACGAGGCTCGCGCCGATCCCCGCCCGCGAGGCCCCCGAGAACGCGAGCGTGACGAGCACGACGAGGACGCTGGCGGTCGCGACTGCGACCGAGAGGCGCTCCGCGCGCCGGCCGGCGAGGAGTCCCACGACGACCGCGGCGGTGAGGGCGCCGACCGCCAGCGCGAGCGCCGCAGCGAGGGCGATCTTGTCGCCGAGTTCGCCCAGCAAGACGATGCTCGCGGCGACGACCGCGTCGGGCGTCAGCGCCAGGACGAGCCGGAACGCCCCCGCGAGGGCGACGCCGAGGGCGAACGCCAGCAGGCCGAGCCGTTCCCGAACGCCCGTCGGGAGTCGATCGAGTGCCATCGTGTCGCACAGACGCCGGAGCGACAAAAGCTCCGCGCTGGCGCGACGGCCCACCCGGCTGGTCGGCGCGCTCTCGCGGGCGAGAGCTCCCCGCATCGGCGGGTCTGCCCTTCGAAATCCTTTTGGTCGCGTCGGGCGGATTTCGTAGCAACTGAACCATGGAAATCGAGATCAACGAGGAAGAGGAGAACCCCATGTTGCACCGAACCGACGTCCGCTTCACGGTCGTCCACGAGGAAGAGACCCCGTCCCGGCTGTCGGTCCGCGACAGCCTGGCGGCCCAGCTGAACAAGGACTCCGACGAGGTCGTCGTCCACGAACTCGACACCAAGTTCGGCATGCGAACGACCGTCGGCTACGCGAAGGTCTACGAGACCTCCGAACACGCCCAGGAGATCGAGCAGGAGCACATGCTCGAGCGGAACAAGATCGGCGCCGAGGAAGCCGAGCCGGAAGCCGAAGAAGCGTAATCGGACTGTGCGCGTTCTCGGGATCGAAGGAACCGCGTGGATGGCCAGCGCCGCGGTGTTCGAAACCGCCGGCGGGCCCGACGACTCGTTCTCGTCCGACCCCGACGGCGGTTCGAGCGCCGGTGGTGCCTCCGACCCCGACGGCGGTTCGAGCGCCGGTGGTGCCTCCGACCCCGACGGCGATTCACGCGCCGTCGGGGCCTTCGATCCCGACTCGGACCACCTCTTCATCGAATCCGACGCCTACCAGCCCGAGAGCGGCGGCATCCACCCGCGCGAGGCCGCCGAACACATGGGCGAGGCGGTCCCGTCGGTCGTGGGCGCCGCGCTCGAGCACGCCCGGGAGCGCGCCCGGGCGGCCGGCGAGGACCCGACGGTCCCCGTCGACGCGGTCGCGTTCTCCCGGGGGCCCGGTCTCGGGCCGTGTCTCCGGATCGTCGGCACCGCCGCCCGGGCGCTGGCGGGCAGCCTCGAGGTCCCCCTCGTCGGCGTCAACCACATGGTCGCCCACCTGGAGATCGGTCGGTACTTCTCGGGGTTCGACGCGCCGGTCTGCCTCAACGCCTCGGGGGCGAACGCCCACCTGCTGGGCTTTCACGACGGTCGCTACCGGGTCCTCGGCGAGACCATGGACACCGGCGTCGGCAACGCCATCGACAAGTTCACCCGACACGTCGGCTGGTCCCACCCCGGCGGCCCGAAGGTCGAGGAACGCGCCGCGGAGGGGTCGTACCTCGACCTCCCGTACGTGGTCAAGGGGATGGACTTCTCGTTCTCGGGGATCATGTCCGCGGCCAAGCAGGCCGCCGACGACGGGGAGGCCGTCGCGGACATCTGCTTCGCGCTCCAGGAGAACGTCTTCGCGATGCTCGCCGAGGTGGCCGAGCGCGCGCTGTCGCTGACGGGGACCGACGAACTCGTCCTCGGGGGCGGCGTCGGGCAGAACGCCCGCCTCCGGGAGATGCTCCGGACGATGTGCGAGGACCGCGGCGCCGACTTCTACGCGCCCGACCCCCAGTACCTCCGGGACAACGCCGGCATGATCGCCGTCACGGGCGCGAGGATGTACGCCGCGGGCGACACCCTCGACGTGCCCGACTCGTCGGTCGACCCGAACTTCCGGCCCGACCAGGTCGACGTGACCTGGCGCGAGGCCGAGTCGGTCGCCCGCGCGCCCGTCGAGGCCCAGGAGGTCCAGGGCGCGGAGGCGACGGTCTCGTTCGACGGCGACCGGGTCCTGAAGCGACGCCTCCCCAAGGCCTACCGACACCCCGAACTGGACGCCCGGCTCCGGCGGGACCGGACGGTGCTGGAGGCGCGGCTCACGAGCGAGGCCCGGCGCCACGGCGTGCCGACGCCGGTCGTCCGCAACGTCGACGTCCGCGAGGCGACGCTGACGCTGCAGCGGGTCGGCGACGCCGACCTGGCCGCCGACCCGACGCCAGCCCGGGTCCGTGCGGTCGGGGAGGGACTCGCCCGGATCCACGCCGCCGGGTTCGTCCACGGCGACCCGACGACGCGGAACGTCCGCGTCGACGCCGACCGCGAGGCGCGGGTGTTCCTCATCGACTTCGGCCTCGGGTTCCACACCGGCCACGTCGAGGACCACGCGATGGACCTGCACGTCTTCGAGCAGTCGATCCGGGGGACGACCGACGAGCCCAGGCCCCTCGTCGAGACCTTCGAGGCGGGATACGCGACGGCGGGCGAGCAAGCGGTGCTGGCGCGGCTGCGCGAGATCGAGGGACGCGGTCGCTATCAGTGATCGAGCCGCGTTGCGACCGGCGGAAACCGGGGGGTGCCGGTCGCGAGCGTGGCGAACTGGCGACACTGTCCGTCGCGGGGCGGCGTGTCGCCGTCCTCCGTGGCGCCCCGCGGTCGTCGTCAGCGCACGCCCGGAGCTGGTCGCCTTCTCGGATATGAACCCTCGTCTGCGGTCGGCGCCACCGACGACCCCGTTCGAGGCCCCAGACGATCGTCCCGAACGTGGCGCGCGACGCCCCCAGAGATCGTGCTATTCCGCCGACGTGTTCGGGGTTCCGCGGCCAAAACCATTTATCCACCAGCGGCGTAAGGGTCAGGTATGGCAGACAAGCCCCAGGAAGGCGAGATTCTCGGCATTCCGTACAACTTCAAGCGACCGAGCATCGGGCGGATGCTCTCGGCGTACTGGCAGCCCGGCGAGGGCATGCTGGTCGAGAAGCCGTTCGGCATCGGCTACACCCTGAATCTGGCGTCGTGGCGCTCGTGGCTGGTGCTGCTCGTGGCGGGCGGGCTGCTGTGGCACGAGCGCGAGAGCCGCGCCGAGCGGGCCGACGTCGAGGAGGACGACGAGGGACCGGTCGAGGTCGTCCTCGACTGAGCGATCACCGGGCGTCGAGCGTTTCGACGCCTCTTTCCTGCCGCCGGACCGACCGCGGGTATGCTCGCGTACGTGACCACCAACCCCGGGAAGGTCCGGGAGGCCGAGGAGTACCTCGGCGACACCGAGGTCGGACAGCTCGATTTCGACTACACGGAGATCCAGGCCGCCGAACTCGGGCCCATCGCGGCCCACGGCGCCCGGGAGGCCTACCGCCACGCCGGCGAGCCCGTCCTCGTCGACGACGCCGGCCTGTTCGTCGACGGCCTCGAGGGCTTCCCCGGGCCGTACTCCTCGTACGTCGAGGACACCGTGGGCGTCGAGCGCACCTGGGAACTCGCCGAAGACCTGGAGAACCGCCGCGCGGCGTTCCGCTGCACGCTGGCGTACTGCGACGGCGAGCCGTTCGAGGCGAGCCCCGATCCCGTCGACCGCGAGGACCGGGCCCGCGCCGCCGCCAGCGACGGCGCCGAGGACGACGCGGCGCTACCGGTGAAGCTGTTCGACGGGGTCGTCCGCGGTCGGATGGTCGCCCCCCGCGGCGAGGGCGGGTTCGGGTTCGACCCGATCTTCGAGCACGACGGGACGACCTTCGCCGAGATGACCCCGGCGGAGAAGAACGCCATCTCCCACCGGGGGCGGGCCCTCGCAAAGTTCGCGGAGTGGTTCGCGTCGCGCCGCTGAACCGGCGCGACGCTGATGGGTTGCTTCCCGCCGCTGAACCGGCTACGTTTTTCTACGCCCGCGGGTCCCGATCCGGGCCGGGATACGGCTCGTCGTGGACGGCCTCGTAGAGCGAGGCCGCGTCGAAGACGGCGGCGAAGGCGTCGGGGTCGCGGACGCTGACGTCCATCACGCCGCGGAGGTTCGCGCCCGCCCGGACGTCGCGCAGGCGCTGGTCGTACGTGAGCAGGTGCCCGGCGCCGCCGTGATACGCGCAGGCCAGGGCCGGGTGGTCGCCCGCGGGGTGATCGACGAGCGTGCACAGCTCCTCGAGCCGCCCGCGCCAGTCGGTCGCCAGCGCGGCGTCCGCCAGGTCCGCGACGACCGCCTCGGCGTCGTCGAGGAGCGGGTCGCTCGCCAGCAGGGTGAGCCAGGAGTGGCGCCGGACCTCGTCGAGCACCCGTCGGGCGGGACCGCCCACGAGCAGGTCGACCGCGAGCACGTCGGCGTCGGCGACCAGCGTCGCGGGGTCTGCGTCGCGGTCAGCCATCCTCGCGGCGGGCCCGCAGGCAGTCGCGCACGCTCGCCTCGGTCACGTCGTAGGCCGCGGCCCGGTCGAACAGGTCGGCCCAGGTCACGGAGTGATCGGGCATGGCCAACCCTGGGACCGCCGGCTACCTAAGCGCTGTTCTCCCGGCACCGACCCGAGACGCCGCCTTCGCCACGGGATCGCGACCGACCGCGAGGCGGGGTCACACGGTCGTCTGACGCGGATTTAAGTTATCCCAGGGAATGGAACCCGGTGGGCGCGCAGCAACTGACGGCCTCAGTTCCCATCCTCCCACCCGCGCGCCCGGCACACCCGACACCCCACCCCTTTCGGCACCCCCGACGTGGCGCCGCTCCCCCGGCGCCGCGCGTTCGCGACCGCGAGCGCTGGCCGTGGGGTCCCCCGGTGCTGTTCCCCGCTCCCTACTCGAGGAGTCGCGCACGGACCTCGTCGACGGCCTCCAGTTCCAGAATCACCGCCAGCCGGTCGCCCGCGGCGATGGTGGTGTTCGGGAGCGGGATCGTCAGCGGCCCGCGCTCGGACCCGTGGGCGTAGATCCGGGCCGTCTCCGGAAGCTCGATCGCCGAGACCGTTCTGCCGACGACCGAGGCGCCCTCGGGGACGCGCAGCACCGAGAGCTGGAGGCGCTCGGTCAGATCGCCGATTGCGTTGAACGAGCCGCCGAGCAGCGCCGTCTTCGCGCCGGCGGCGCCGAGCCGCTCGGGGTAGACGATCTCGTCGACCTCGCTGGCGTAGCGGTCGTAGATCTCCTCGCGGTAGTCCTCGCTGATGCGCATGACGGTGCGGCAGCCGTACTCCTCGCCGAGCATACAGACCGCGAAGTTGACGTTCGGGTCCCCGGTCAGGCCGCCGACGGCGTCGGCGGTCTCGATGCCGGCCTCCCGGAGGACGGCCTCGTTGCTCCCGTCGCCCGCGACGACCTCGAACCCCGCGGTCCGCGCACGGTCGACCTTCTCCTGGTCGTTGTCGACCACCACGACCTCGTAGCCCTCCTCGCGGAGGACGCGCGCGGTCCGGGCGCCGACGCGTCCGTATCCGACGATAACGATCCGCATGGAATTGCGTTCGTGCGCCGAGGTGAAAAAGCGCCCGCCCGTGGGAACCGTCCGCCCTCGGTGGCCGATCGCGGGGGAGGCGGGTCGAGTCACGGGTGCGGGCCGGGAGGTGCGGTGGCGTCATCGTGGCACCGTCAGTAGGTCGCGAGCGTGCGTTCCACCTGTCGGCGGGTGGCCCGCAGCGCGCTCGTCAGGGTCGCGGACCGAAGCTATAACCCGACCCTCGGACTAGCCACTCGCGATGAACCCCGACGGAGGTCAGTCACGCGAGGGACTCGACGGGCTCCCCATCGACGCCGCGGTGGAGGCCGTCCTCGAGCGCGGCGAGGACCGCGACCCGGAGGCGGTGCGAACCGCCCTCGAGAACGTCGCGAGCGACGGCGTCGTCGACCGCGAGGCCGCCGAAGCGGCACAGGAGAACCTCGCCGGGACCCTCTTCACCCCGGAGACACGGGCCGAACTCGCGAGCATCGACGTCGCGAGCGCACGCGAGCACGCCGAGGACGTCGCGGACGTCGACGCCGTTCGCACGCGGCTCGCAGACCTCGAGGCCCGGGCCGACGACATCCAGGGGAGAGCGGACGCGCTCGGGCCGGCGCTCCAGGACCTCCTCGAACGGGACCCCGAGACCGCCGACCTCTACGACCTCGCCGCGGCGGTCCAGTCGCTCACCGAGGAGGCCAACGCGGTCCACCGCGAGGCGGACCAACTCCGCTTCGACGTCGAGACGTTCGAGACGTGGCTCGGGGACGCCGAGACGCGCTTCGGCGACCTCGAGGACGACGCCGACGCCCTCCGGACGTCGCTCGAGGAGATCGACTCGGCCCTCGACGGCCTCGAACCCGCGGCCGAGGAGGATGGCGACGGAGACGACCGCGCCGCCGACCTCGCGCCCGCCTGGCTGAACACGACCCTCCAGCACCGGACGCTCGGGCTCACGCTGGCGGACCTCCGCGCGGAACTCGCGGACCTCCGGACGCTCGCGGACCGCGACGACGAGGAGGCCCCCGAGCTGGCAGACGGCATCGAGGCGCGCCTCGAGGAGCTGGCGGCCCGCCACGAGGCTCTCGGGACACGGCTCGAACGCCTCGCCGCGCCCGCCTGGCGAACCCGCTACGGCGACCGCCTGGCGGCGTTCGAAGCCGAACTCGCCGCGTTCGAGCCGCCGGTCGACTGGGGGGCTGTCCAGACGACGCTCCGCGAACACAGCGTCGCCGTGGAGTGATCTGATTCCTCGGGGCGAGCGTTCCCTTTCCGACACATCAGGATCGTGTGGGGTTCGAGTCGTTCAGCTGAGTGGCTCCGTTCATCGAGCCGGGCAAAACGCGACGAGAGTGATCAGTTCCGTCGTTGGACGGTATACAAGTGGACGAGCAATCCGAGGATGCCCAAGAACCCGAAGACGACACCGCGGAGTTGCGGATTCGAGAACTCCCGCTTCGCCGAATCGGCATACACGTAGTACCCGACAGTCGGCCAAAAAACGAGCAGGTACAGGCCGACGCGAACCAGCAGACCGTTGTACGCGGTCAAGAGGCTCATCTCGCCCCCACCTCATCGACACGGGGAACCATATCGAGAATGTCAGTCAGGAGTCGAGAAATGTCTGCCGGCGCATCTTTCACTCACTTAGTCGTCAGCGGTGTACGCGCCGCCTCGACGCTTGATACGGGCGACGACGAGCCGCCGGTCGTCTTGAGCCGTCGAGGAGAGTTCCCACGTCCACCCGTCGTCACTCCTCGC
>JBDGUA010000039.1:22866-25330 GCA_042216345.1 Haloferacaceae archaeon | reverse complement strand
TCCCGCCCGTCGTCCATCCGGTAGGTGCGGTCGTCGGCCAGGAACTGCCGGAGGACGTTCTTCGAGGCGTGGGTCTTGCCAGACCCCGTCCCGCCAGCGACGAGGGTGTGCCGGAAGACCAGGGGGTCGCCGTCGGCGTAGTCGTCGTTCAGGCGGTAGTCGATCGTCGGCGGTTCGGCGGCGGTGCGGACCTTCTCGCCGCCGACCGAGAGGTGGCCGAGGAAGATCCCCTCCTCGGGGATCTTCAGGCCGGTCTTGATCTGGCTGGCGTCGGTGGCCTCGGTGACGACGGCGCCGGGCTTGGGGACCCGGTCGGTCATCCGCCGTTTGAGTTCGCCGTCATCGTCGAAGAGGACGGCCACGGGTTCCAGCGCCGCCATGAACTTGTAGTCCCGTTCCTCGAAGTCCGAGCGGCGCATCGCGCGGCGGGCGTGGATCTCGGTGGCGTCGTCGGCCTGGAACTCCTGGGCGTACTCCAGGGCGGTGATCCGGCAGAACAGCAGTTCGTCGTCGGGGTAGGGGACCAGGAGGTACTTGCCCAGGCGCACGGCGTCGCGGTTCCCGGTGGTGATGAACGCCTTCAGCGCCGTGTCGTCGCCGTCCTCGGCGACCCGCAGCCCCTGCGAGACCGAGATGGTGCCGATGCCCCGGTCTTCGCCCACGGGGTCGACCTCGAAGCGATCGAACCCCGAGTCGTCCTCGACGGTCGACGCGTCGTCGGGCGCTTCGTCGGGCGCTTCGTCCGCGTCGGTGGCGGCGTTCGCCGCCGCGGCGGCCGACGAACGAGTCGACGGCGCGGCGTCGGCGTCTTCGTCGGCGTCGGCCCCCTCGGCGCTGAACTCGCTGAAGTCCCCCAGGTCGGTCATAGTCCACATCTGGAGCGGGCGTCACTATACACCTTTCCCCATCCCCGAAGGCCGACCGGAGCGACTGGGGGTGCAGCGGTCGCCGTGAGCGAGGCGGTCAGTCCCCCGGTGGGTCGACTGGCCAATGCCTCCAATCCCCCGCCATCCGAACCCGCCGACGCGTCTCCAGCGGGAAGGTACCCGACGCCGTTCGGACCACCATCCGGCCACCAAACGTGTAGCTACGTGTAACTTTGTTTTTATTTTGCGGATCGCTACACCCGAACAGCGATGACTGATTACGGCCGGGAAGAAGACGATTCAGAAGCCACGCGGGGTTCCTCTGCTCTCCTGACGATCAACCCGAATGTCCTGCGCACGGATCGGGTGTTCGGGGCCATCGACCACCCGAGACGGCGCTACCTCCTCTACGCGCTGGTCACCGACGGTGCGTGGGCGCTCGAGGAACTGGCGACCAAACTCGTCGCGTGGGAGCGGGACGTCGACGAGAACGCGGTCTTCGAGGACGAGCGCGACCGGATGTACGTCTCGCTCTATCACGTCCACGTCCCGAAACTCGTCGAGTACGGGGTGATCCGGTTCGACGAGGAGACCGAGACCATCTCTCGGGGCGAGCACGCCGAGCAGGTGATCGCGGTCCTCGACAACATCGGCGGGAGCCTCGACAGCCAACAGGAACAGCACGCCGGCCACGCGTACGGAGAGGGCAGTGATGAGTGACTCGAGCGACGACGCCTCCCTCGACATGGGCGGGGAGACGCAGTGGCGCGTGGTCGAACAGCGGATCTACGAGCGAGAGAGCCACGACGACCTCACGACGGTCGTCGTCGAGGCGGTCGCCGCCGCCGAGGGCGTGGACATGATGGCCATCAGGGACCCCTCGCTGTACGAGATCGTCGACACCAGCGCCATCGAGGACTCGTTCTTCGGGGCGACAGTGGCCGGCGAACGCCGTGATTCGGTGGGGGTCGTCCACTTCGAGTACCGGGGGCATCGGGTCACCGTCCGGAGCGACGGCTGGGTGCTGGTCGCAGAGCGGACCGGGCGGGACCTGTAGTCGCGCTCCCGTCGGTCAGTCGCGCTCCCGTCGGTCGGGGCGGCGGGCCGGACGAGGGTATTTCCCCCCATCGAGCGTACCACCGGGTATGGCCCTCCCACTCCCCGAGCGGGTCGACGACGCCTTCTGGGCTCGACACTCGAATCCGGCGAGCGGCTGGACGCGCGTCCCGAAGGGCGCGGTCGTGGTCTACGCCGTCTACCGCCGCGACTGGCGACTGCTCGCGGCGGCGCTGGCGTGGACGGTCGTCAATCCGGTGCTGTTCTCGCCGCCGGAGACCGACGACGCCTGGATGACTCGCGCCGTGCTCGCCGAGCGGTGGTGGATCCGCGAAGAGGCGAACCCGACGGTCGGACTCGACTACCCGAACGTCTGCAACGCCGTCGGGGCGCTCGGCTTCCTCTACGCGCTGTACGCCGCCTGGAACCGGTCGCCCGCGGGGGCGACGCTCGGCGTCGTCGCCAGCGTCGGCCTGAAGCTCTGGTGGCTCCGGGTCCTGGTCGACCGCTACGACCGACGACGGGGCTGAGCGCCCGGCCGA
>JBDGUA010000039.1:18254-22766 GCA_042216345.1 Haloferacaceae archaeon | reverse complement strand
GCTCCGGGTCCTGGTCGACCGCTACGACCGACGACGGGGCTGAGCGCCCGGCCGACCGACCGGCGCCGACGCCGCGCTGGTCAGTCCTGCGAGCGCTTGATGTGCGAGAGCTTGCCGCCGGCGACGAGGAGTTCGCGCTCGCGGTCCGTGAGGTCGAGTTCGGCCTCGAAGGTCCAGTCGCCGTCGACGGAGACGGTGAAGCGCTCGGCGCCGTCCCGGACCGCGCTGGCGACGTCGGTCAGGATCTCCAGCTCGGCGCCCTCCGCCAGGTCGTCGTAGACCGCGGGGTCGGCGAACGTCAGCGGGAGGACGCCGAAGTTGACCAGGTTCGCGAGGTGGATGCGCGCGAAGCTCTTGGCGAGGACGCCGTCGACGTCGAGCACCGCGAGTTCGAGGGCGGCGTTCTCCCGGGAGGAGCCCTGCCCCCAGTTCTCGCCGGCGACGATCCAGCCGCCGTCGGCCGCGCGGGCGCGGTCCGGGAACGCCTCGTCGACCCGGGTGAGGGTGTAGTGGGCGCAGGCCTCGGGGTCGGCCCACAGCGGCGACACCTCGGCGTTCGCGGGGACGATGTGGTCGGTGGTGACGTCGTCGCCGGCCTTCAGCAGCGTCGGCCCGGCGAGGCGGTCGGTCAGGGGGGCCTTGAGCGGGACCGTCCCGATGCGGCGGCCCCGGCGGACCTCCGTCGTCGGGTCGGGGGCGACGATCTCGGTGTCGGCGCGGGTCATGTCGTCGGGCAGGTCGCCCGTGGGCGCGGGCTTGTCGAGGTCGCGGGGGTCGGTGATCTCCCCGCGGAGGGCGCTCGCGGCGGCGGTCTCGGGCGAGCAGAGGTAGACGCTGTCCTCGGGGAGCCCCGAGCGGCCCTGGAAGTTGCGGTTGAACGCGCGCAGGCTGACCGAGTCGGGGGCCGGGACGTGGCCCTGGCCGATGCAGGCCCCGCAGGTCGCCTCCGAGAGGTTGACGCCGGCGGCGTACAGTTCGGTCGTCGCGCCCTCCCGGGCGAGCAGTTCGACCGCGCGCTTCGAGGCCGGGGCGACGATCAGCTCGGTGCGGTCGGCGACGGCGTCGCCGCGGACGGTGTCGACGACGGCGGCGACGTCGGCGTAGGAGCCGTTCGTGCAGGTGCCGACCATCGACTGGTCGACCGGCGTGCCCGCGACCTCGCTGACGGGGACGACGTTGTCCGGCAGCGACGGCTCGGCGATGAGGGGGACGATCTCCCCGAGGTCGACTTCGACGCGGTCGGCGTAGGCGGCGCCCTCGTCGGGGGCGAGTTCGCGGTAGTCGCCCTCGCGGCCCAGGCGGGCGAGGTGGCGGCGGGTGCGCTCGTCGCTGGGGAAGATGGCCGAGGTGGCCCCGAGTTCGGTCGTCATGTTGGTGATCGTGCAGCGCTCGGGGACCGACAGGGCGGCGACGCCCGGGCCGGTGAACTCGAAGACCTTGCCGACGCCGCCCTTGACCGAGAGCCGGCGGAGCAGTTCGAGGACGACGTCCTTGGCGGTGCACCAGTCGTCGAGTTCGCCCGTCAGGCGCACCTCGACGACCTCTGGCATCTCGACCGTGTAGGGCGCCCCGCCCATCGCGGTGGCGACGTCGAGGCCGCCGGCGCCGATGCCGATGGCGCCGAACCCGCCCATGGTCGTCGAGTGGGAGTCGCAGCCCAGCAGCGTCGCGCCCGGCGTGATGAACCGCTCGCGGTGGACCTGGTGGCAGATGCCGTTGCCGGCCTTCGAGAAGTGCGCGCCGTAGCGCTGGGACGCCGTGCGGAGGTACCGCTGGGTGTCGGTGTCGTCGGCGGTGAACTGGTAGACGGCGTGGTCGACGTACTGGGCGACGACGGCCGGCTGGACCTCGTCGAACGCCAGCGCCTCGAACTCGATCCACACCAGCGGGCCGAGCAGGTCCTGCAGGAGCACCTGGTCGATCTCGACGTCGACGTCCTCGCCCGGGGTCAGCTCCCCGCCGGCGAGGTGCTCTCCGAGCACCTTCTCGGTCAGCGTCTGCGCGTCGGAACTCATGTGCCCGAGTGCCACGCGGCGCCGATAAGGGTTCCGCTGTGTCCCGACGCAGTATTGCGATTATCGTTCGTGAGGGACCGGGCGTCGCCCGGGGAGTCGGACTACTGCTTGCCGGGATGCTCGACGAACGCCGCCAGTTTCGCGCCGGCGTCCTCGAGCACCGACGAGCCGTGGAAGACCAGCAGCGTCTCGAACTCGTAGTCGAGGAAGCGCTCGAGGTTGGCGTCGGCCGTCCCGAGGTCGGCGCTGAAGTAGTCGGTCGGGAGGACGACGTGCCCCGGCGGGAGCCCGCGGAAGTCGCTGCCGAAGACCTGGTCGCCGACGACGAGGACGCCGCGGTCCTCGTCGACCAGCGCCGACGCCGACGACGTGTGGCCGGGCACGCGGACGGTCTCGAAGGGCCCGATCCGCTCGCCGTGGCCGTAGCGGTGGTCCGGTTCGTGGGCGGCGTCGAGGTCCATCCCCTCCGGGACCCAGGTCTCAAGGTCGTAGGCGTCGACGACCGCGTCGAAGCCGCCGACGTGGTCGGGGTCGCCGTGGGTGACGATCAGGCGCTCGGGCTCGACGCCGGTCGCCTCGATGCCGTCGCGGACCGCGTCGGTCGTGTCCGGGAGGCCGGTGTCGACCAGCGTCGGCACCTCGCCGTCGAAGAGGTAGACCCGGAGCCGTCCGATCGCCTCCGTGCAGGTGACGTCGTATACGCCGTCGAGGATCTCGTCTGGCATGGTGGAGGAGACGTCGCCGTCGGGTCGCAAAAGTGTTCTGCGGTCAGGCCCGGGCGACGGGCAAAAAGTGTTCTGCGGTCAGTCCCGGGCGACGGTGACCTTGCCGACGTGGTCGCCGGACTCGGCCCGGCGGTGGGCCGCCGCGACGTCGTCGAAGCCGAACCGGGTCTCGTCGAGCAGCGGCGTCAGTTTCCCCTCGTCGACCAGGGTGGCCGTCCGCGCCAGGATCTCGCCGTGGTGGGCGAGGCCGGCGCGGTCGCCGTGCAGCAGCGGGAGCAGCATGAAGACGGCGTCGAGGCTGAGTCCCTTGCCGTGCATCGGCGTCGACTCGAAGCTCCCGCGGGCGACCGTCGTGAGGACCTGGCCCTCCCGGGCCGCCGCCGCCAGCGAGCGCTCCAGGTTGTCCCCGCGGGTGCCGACGGTGTCGAAGACGACGTCGAACCCCCGCCCGTCGGTGTACGCCTCGACGTAGTCGTCGACCGACTCGCTCGTGTAGTCGATGGCGTAGTCGGCGCCGAGGTCGCGGGCCGTCTCGCGCTTCTCGGGCGTCGAGGCCGTCGCGTGGACGACCCCGCCCAGGTTCGCGGCGACCTGGACCGCGACGTGGCCCACGCCGCCGGTCCCGCCGTGGACGAGGACGGCGTCGCCGGGCGTGACCGACGCGCGGTCGACCAGGCCGTCCCAGGCGGTGATGGTGACCAACGGGAGCGCCGCGGCCTCGCGCATCGACAGCGAGTCGGGCTTGCGCGCGAGCGCGGCGGCGTCGACGAGCATGTACTCCGCGAGCGCGCCGCCGGTGCCGGCGACGCCGCCGCCGCAGGCGTAGACCTCGTCGCCGGGCTCGACCGACTCGACGCCGGCCCCCACCGCCTTGACGACGCCCGCGACGTCGCCGTGGAGCACCGCCGGGAACTCCGGCGTGGCGTCGGGGATGGCGCCGCTGCGCAGCTTGGAGTCGACGGGGTTGACGCTCGTCGCCTCGACGCGCACCAGCGCGTGGTTCGGTCGGACCTCGGGGCGCTCGATCTCGCTGGTCTCGAAGGCGCCGGGGTCGCCGAACGCCCGGATGACCTGTGCCGTCATCGTCGGGTTCGCAGTCATGGTCGGGCCCAGGGGCCGGAGCCGGGTAATCCCTGGAGAGGAGGCAACCCGGGCCGGTGGCCGCGGGGTGGGACCCGGCACGACGGCGGCGCTCCCCGAACAGTGCGCCTCGTTCTCACCCCGGGGGGCCCGGACGCACCCCTTTTACATCCGGGGTCCGTCGAGTAGGACATGCTACTAGTCTGCGGGCAGAGCGGGGACACGGAACTCACGGGCACGATCTACGAGCGGGGCGAGGAGGCCCCGTCGTTCCGGGGGGCGCCCGACGAGGGCGCGCCGTACGTCTGGGTCTGCGACGAGTTCTACCAGGTCGAGAGCGGCGGGTCGGAGACGACCATCGGCGGCCGGACGATCAACGTGGCGTTCGAGTCGCCCATGCCCCGCGGGTTCGACACCCGCGAACAGGCCGTCGAGGCCGCCGAGGAACACGTCCGGACCCAGTTCGCCCGCGTCGGCGTCGACCCCGACGCGGTCGAGGTCGAGGTGAGCAAGGCCGAACCGGCCTGACGATCGCGGGGTCGACCCGATCGTTACCCGTCGCGGCTCGAATCCGATTTTTATCCACGGCGGCCCGATCCCGATCGTTACCCGTCGCGGCCCGGCCTAGAACTCCTCGCCGCCCCAGCGGACGTCGTCGTAGGTGCGGACCGACTCCGAGTCGAAGCGCTCCT
>JBDGUA010000039.1:0-18154 GCA_042216345.1 Haloferacaceae archaeon | reverse complement strand
CCGCCCCAGCGGACGTCGTCGTAGGTGCGGACCGACTCCGAGTCGAAGCGCTCCTCGAACTTCCGGCGCAGCGCCGCCTTCTCCGCGGCGCCGACGCGGGCGAGTTCGTCGGCCTTCGCGACCGCCTCGGGCGGGCCGCGGGTGGCGGCGACGTCCCGGAGGACGTGGGCGGTCAGCGCCTCGCGGGTCTCCGCCTCGCGGGTGACCGCGTGGGGCGCCTCCACCTTGTAGCAGACGTCCCGGCGGGGGTCGTAGACGACGAAGAAGGTGACCTCGTAGGCCCCGGGGTCCAGCCGGCGCTCGACGCCCAGCGCGTCGCCGTCGGCGGCGAGGGTGCGGTCGGCGCCGCCGCGGGAGACGAACCACGAGGTGAACGTGAGCTGGTCCTCGCGGCGCTGGCCGTCCTCGCGGCGCTCGAGCAGGCGGGTGAACAGCCCGGTGTCGTCGGCCCAGGGCGCCTCGACCCCCGTCTCCCGCAGCGTTCGGGTGATCACCTTCGCGGAGGGGTTCTTCACGAAGCCCGCGAGCGGGACGTCGCGCTCGACGAACCGCTCGACGAGCCGGACGTAGTTCTCCAGAACGCTCCGGGGCTTGGCCTCCCGCGCGAGGTCAGAGAGCTCCGGGTCGCGGTCCTGCCAGTTGAGCAGTTCCTTCGGGTAGATGGGCCCGTCGAGCAGCAGCAGGTCGGTGACGGCGTCGGCGTGTTCGAGCGCGTGCTCGCTCTCGGCGAGGTACAGCGACAGGGCGTGGACGACGCCCTCGGCGAAGCGGTTGACCCGGGGGGCGTGCAGGACCCGGCGGCGGCTGAAGCCCTCGTCGTAGGCGGTCCAGTCGTGGTCGTGGTCGGTGGTGACGTCGTTGGTGTGGACGGTGGCGACCAGCGAGCGCGAGCGGTGCAGGTCCAGGTCCGACGGCACCGCGGCCATCGCGGCCTGGGCGACGTCGAGGACCAGCCCGTTCTTGAACGTCGTGGGGTTGATGGTCCCCGAGTCGAGGCCGTGGGCCGTCTCGAAGGGCGAGGCGGCCAGGGCCACGTCGTCGACGCCGACGGCCCGGAGCCGCTGCTCGCCGAGGGGTTCGAGGACGGTCGCCCCGTCGCGGCGCAGCGGGTCGAGCCACCCCCAGGCCGTCTCCGCCAGGTCGGCGTGGTCGCCGTCGTCGACGTCGGCGGCGATGGCGGAGGCCAGTCGCGCGATGCCGTCGACGTGGACGGGGTCGAGGGTCACACCGGGATGGGTAGACGGCTGCCGTGAAAAGCGTACCGTCGCGCGGGTCCCGACCGCGGGGCGGGACTGGCGGCCACGCGGCGGCGGGACGGCCGCTCAGTTCTGCGCGTCGGACTGCTCGGCGTCGGGGACGTCCCTGACGGCCTCCGTCCACCAGCAGAGGTCGTTGACCCGGAGCTGCTGGCGGGCCGTCAGGTCGCGCACCGCGGCGTGGTCCGGGAACAGCCGGTCGTCCAGGCGGAACCGCGCGTACACCTCCTGGCGGTTGGGCCAGGCGGGCTCGAACTGCTCGACCAGCGGGAGCTTCCGGCGGACGAACCGCTCGGCGTGGTTCAGGTACGCTGAGTCGTGGGGCTCGCTGGGGGGACGGTGCCGGAGGATGTCGTCGTCGAGGCGGTCGAGCGCCCGCCTGAAGGTGTCGGCGTTGCGGTGGCGGGGCGGAGTCCGGAGGTGCCACTCGAGGAGGTCGGCGTCCATCGCGACGAACGACTCCAGGTAGTTGTCGGCCAGGTGGGCCCGGAACGGGATGACGGGCTGGTTCCGGACGACCAGCAGGTCCGTCGCGTTGTGCGGCGAGTCCGCGCGCTCCCAGCAGGCGTCGAGTTCGGCCGCCAGGCGGTCGCGCAGGAACTCCCGGGCCGAGTCGACGGCCAGGTCCACCTCGATATCGAGGTCGTCGAACAGAGCGTCGACGGCGTCGGCCATCCGTTCGCTCATGTCGGGGAAGAACCCCAGGGTGTCGAGCAGCGAGCCGACGACGTCCGGGTCCGAGACCGGGGTCTTCGAGGGGAGCTTCGAGCCGAAGACGGTGATGCCGTCCCGCTCGAGGAAGTACCCCTTGAACAGCGTGTCGAACAGGAGCCCGTGGTACATCACGTCCGCGTCGATCTGGTCGTCGTAGCCGGCGTGGTGGATGTGCAGCGCCTCCTTGACGCCCTGGGCGTACAGGAGCTTGTCGTCGGTCGGGTAGAGGTAGTCCCCGTCGGGCTCCAGGGCGGTGTGGCCGGCGCCGTACTGCTCGGCGACCCGGCGGGCGACCCGGACCTCCCGCGAGTCGCGGGCGCCGACCGTGTAGGTCTCGTCGACGTCGGACAGTTGCGAGAGGAACACCCGCGAGTCCTTCCCCCCCGACAGGAGGACGCCGACCCTGCCCGGGTACCCCTGCCGGCGCTCGATGGCGCGGCCCAGGCGGGCGGCGAGTTCGCCGACGTAGTCGAACTCCGCCGGGTCGTAGACGAACCGGTCGAGGGAGTCGACGCCCGTGGGGGTCAGGCGGCTGTCGTGGGGGACGCGGTCGATCGACTCGAACAGGGTGCGCTCGCCGAAGACGGTCCCCACGTGGAGCAGCTCCAGGGCGGCGGTCCGATCGACGCGGGGCGTCTCGACCAGCCGCCCGAGCCTGGCGACGTCGGTGCCGAACACCCGGGTCCCGGCGGCGTCGAGGTAGAAACACTCCCACGTCCGGAGGGGGTCGGTCACGACGAACGCGCTTCCCTCGACGTCCACGACGCAGAGGTACGACCCGTTCAGCGCCGACAGCGCCTCGCGGCCCGCCTCGGCGTAGCGCTCGAAGAGCCACTTCGCGGGGTCCTCGACGCGGTCTGGAGCCACCACTTCGCCGAACAGCAGGCACGCCCCCCGGTCGCAGGTGTGGACGGCGCTCCGGCGGTCGATTTCGCAGGCAGGGTTGCGCAGGCCGACGGTGACCGACGGGCCGCGGACCAGGACGTCGAAGGCGTCCGGATCGGCGAACCGGCTGAACGCGTCGATCCCCCCGAAGGCGCCGAACAGCTCCCTGTTCATCGAGACCGGGCCGGCGGTCCGGCTCGGATCGGAACGGTCCGCGGTCACGGTCACAGTTCACCTTCGCTGGGGTCGCCCGCATCGTGTCTGGAGTCGCCGTCGCGGGCGGAGTCCGCGCCTCGGTCGTGGTCGAGCCCGGCACCGGCGTCCGCGGCGGCGTCGGTCCCTCCGTCGAGGCTAGTGGCGACTGCACGTGGCGGGCGCGGGGCGGCCCGGTCCGCGCCGCCGACGGCGGCCTCTGTCAGGGGCATCTCCAGCAGGGTCAACAGCGAGTAGATGACCGTCGTGTTGTCCGCGTCCTCGAGGTGGGCCCGGTAGGTCTGCTCGGCTGCCTCGTAGTCGAGGAACGGGAGCGAGCGGACGAGGTCCTCGTTCTCCCGGATGGTGTCGGCGGCGAAGGTGTCGGCCCGGAGCAGCTCGCGGCGGTTCGGCCACGGCTTGTGGTCCATGTACGGCTCCGGCGTCGGGTCCTCGCGGATGTGCTTGCGGTGGAACCCGTAGAGGTTCGTCCCGATGAACTCGACGGGGAACGAGCGCTGCAGGGAGACGCCCGTGCGGGCGTGGGGCACCTTGGCGAGCGTCGGTGCCAGCCGGTCGATGACCGCGTGGATGACGTTGCGCCGGAGGAGGTACCGCATCGGCATGCGGCGGTGGATCTCGAAGACGCGGTTGTCGAGGAACGGCGTGCGGTACGGACAGATCTGCAGGAGGCTCTGGGGGAAGATCGCCTCCGTGTCCGCGCCGAGGGGGTAGTAGTCCCCGTACATCACCAGGTCCGTCAGCGAGTCGTAGGTGAGCCCGTGGCTGACGATCCCCTCCTCGGTCCGCTCGACGTTCGAGCGGACGACCTCCCGCAGCGGGCGGTCGGCGTCGAAGTAGGGGATCGGCTGGGCCTCCGCGAGCTGCAGGTCGACGTAGTCGTCGACGTCGCGGACGGGCTCGCGGATCGGCAGCGACAGCGTTCCCACCGACCCCAGCGAGACGCTGCGGGTGTCGAGCGGCCCTCCGGCGAACAGCATGTCGGCGAACAGCCCCGAGACGAGCACGTCCACCTCGTCGGCGATCTCGGCCTCGAACTCCGTGAAGTACGCCTGGTCGAACCAGCCGCTGAAGTTCGACAGCGCGGGGGCCGTCTCCAGCGACCGGGCCTCGTGGTCCTCGTAGCGTCGCAGGAGCCGGAACTCGTCGCCCCCCAGCTCCGCGACCTGCTCGGCGATGCGGGCCTCGCGGCTCTTCCAGTCGGCGTTGTGGAACGCGACCACCGGCTGGTCGATCGCGGCCTGGACGAGCCGCGAGTCGCTGCCGCCGCTGAGCAACACCCCGTAGTCGAGGTCGTCGCGGGTCCACTCGGTGAACAGGTCGGTCATCGTCTCGGCGAGGCGGTCGACGAAGTGCGAGAACGGACGGTCAGCGGGCTCGTAGGTCGGGCGCCAGTAGGAGGTCCGGTCGGTCGACCCCTCGAGGAGATCGACCGTGACCACGGTCGCCGGCGGGACCTTCCGGACCCCCTCGAGGGGCGTCTCGACGCCGAACACCCGGCGCAGGGCGAGGTACTCCTGGAGGAACTCCCGGTCGAACGCCAGGGGGACGTCGGGGTGGTGGGGCAGCGACTGGAGGTTCGACGAGAAGACGTACCCGCCGTCGAGGTCGGCGGCGTACAGCGGGAGCGACGCCAGCCGGTCGGTGACCAGCGAGAACGTCCGCTCCTCGCGGTCGTGGACGGCGAGCGCGAACTGGCCGTTGAGTTCCTCGACGAACCCCATGCCGTGCTCGCGGTAGAGGCGGGCGCAGTAGGCCGCGCTCTCGTCCGGGTCGCCCGGTCGGGGCTCGTAGGCCGCCCCCGAGCCGTGGCCGTAGACGTCGCCCCAGACCCAGACGGCGACGTCGCCGCCGTCGCCCGTCGCCGGCTGGTCGCCCCCCTGGATCGGGTGGCACGACAGCGCCAGGTCGACGTGCTCGTCGGCGTAGGAGAACGCCGTCTCGGTGTCTCGCCATCGGGTCCAGGCCGCCATCGCCTCGGGGAGGCGGTCCCCGCCGAGGACGCCGCAGAATCCCGCCATCGGTTCAGAGGTACCCCAGCTCTTCGAGGCGGTCGGCGACCTCGTCGTCGAAGTCGGTGTCCTGGGACGCCGCCGAGACCCGGCCCTTGTAGGCCTCGAGCCCCGTCTCGAAGGGCTCCCTGTCGGCGGGCGCGAGGTCGAGCTCCGTTTCGACCGCCTCCTGCCAGGAGGGCCGCTCCGGATCGAGGCGGTACTCGACGGCGTCGCCCACGGAGTTCCACTGGCGCTTGGTCGTCCCCTCGTAGACGCAGCGCATCATGCGGTTCCACCAGGCGAACTCCTCCTCGGAGAAGTCCCGGCCCCAGGTCCGGTTGTCGCCGCCGAGCAGCCCGACGGTCTCGGCGGGGACGCGCTTGGGGAACAGGTAGTCGTCGTACGCCTCCTCGTGGGCGATCCGCGCGAGCAGCTCCCCGAGGTCGAGCTGGGAGAAGAGCCGCGACTCCTGGGCCGGGAAGCCGTCGGGCGCGTTGACGATCTCGAGGGGGACGTGCATCACCCCCTCGGTCATCGAGCCGGTGTGGTGGAACAGGCCGTCGTCGGCGTCGTAGCCGAGGTTGTGGCCGTGGTCGGCGGTGACCACGACCGTCGTCTCGCCGTCTGTCGCGGCCTGGAGCCGGTCGATCAGGTCCGTGACCTGGCGGTCGAGGTAGTCGATGGCGGCGCCGTAGACGTCCCGGTAGTGCTGCGTGTACGTCTCGGTCGCCAGGCCGTCCTTGTTGAGTTCCCACTTGTCGATCTCGGTGGAGCTCCAGGAGTTCGGCACGGAGTGGAGGCTCCGGTCGTGCTGGAGCAGGTTGCGCAGCGGCGTGTGGGCGTCCATGTAGTTGGCGAAGAAGAACCACGGCTCGTCGACCCGCTCGGCGGTCTCGCCCACGCGGTCGCTGATGACCGCCGCCCCGTCGTCGACGAGTTCGGGGACGGGAACGGGCAGGGACTTGACCGTCGGGCCGGTCTTCGCCCAGACGCCGTTGGCGAGGCTCTTGGCGGGGTGCTCGTGGCCGAGACAGCGGCGCAGAAAGCCCAGGTAGCGCTTGACCGCGCTGGGCTCGTCGGTCGCCTCCATGTACTCCTGGACGGTGATCCCCTCGACGTAGAGGCTCTCGGCGGTGTGCGAGCCGATGGAGAAGTCGTGGAACTCGTCGAAGAGGGCGTCGGCGCCGAAGTGGGAGTTGATGTAGGAGTTCGCGCTGAACCCGGCAGTGTGGTGGTCCGGCAGCGCCCCGAAGCACGTCTCCTCCCGGGAGAACTGCGAGAAGTCGAACGAGGAGTCGAACGACTCGGCGTGGACGCCGTGCTCGGAGGGGAGCTGGCCGGTGAAGATGCTGGTGTGGCTCGGCACGCTCCAGGAGCTCGCGGCGCGGGCCTGCTCGAAGGAGGTGTCCGAGCGCAGCCGCAGTCGCGGCGCGTACTCGTCGAAGTAGTCTTTCCGGACCGTGTCGAGCACGATCAGCGCGACGTTGCGCGTCACGCGACCACCCCGCGAGCGGGGACCGCTGGCTGTTCGTGGTACCGCCGGGACGCCGACCTGCCGGTCGTGAGTGGGGCGATCCGGTGGCACCGGGGCGAACTGGCCCCGCGCGACCGGGGCGACGGGCTGCTCGTGGCCATGGGTGAGCCTCCGCCGGAGGCGGGTTTATTACAAGCCAGATAAGTCGCCGCCTGCGGCGATTACCGCCCGCCTAAGCGACGGCAGAGCCGCCCGGCGGCTGGAAGCGACGGCGGAGCCGCCCGGTGGCTAAGCTGCCCGGCGGCTGGGCGGCCCGGCGACGAGGCCGCCTGCCGCCCGCGCCGGAAGCGGGGCGGAAGGAGGGGCCACGGCGCCGATGGACGGCCTTTTAGGCCGACGCGCCCTACGGAGAGCCAATCAGATGATTTTCGAGACCCTCCCCACCACCCCACGCGCGGAGGAACTCATCGACAAGGCGTTCTCGCGCGCGGCGCGGGCGGGCCGGGCCAAGTCCGGCCTGGAGGCCCAGCAGTCGATGCTCCAGACCGCGGGGAACATCCTCTCGGACAACCTCCAGAACGTCGCCACCGAGTGGCCCGACTTCGAGGTGGTCGACCCGTTCTACTACGAACTGGCCGACGCCATCGTCGACGTCGACGAACTCCGCCAGAGCCTCTCGCAGGTCTCGTGGGCCGGCCGGCAGATCGAGAACATCCAGAGCGAGTACAACTCGAAGCTTCGCAAGACCGACGTCGACACGGCCCGCAAGCACCGCAAGCAGGCGTTCGCCCGCATGGCCGACGTCGTCGAGCAGGTGTCGGAGGACCTCCTGCGAGTCGGCGAGGCCCGGGACGCGCTGAAGAACCTGCCGGACATCCGCCCCGACGAGCCCGCCATCGTCGTCGCCGGCTACCCCAACGTGGGCAAGTCCTCGTTCGTCAACGCCGTCACCTGCGCGAGCAACGAGATCGCGACCTACCCGTTCACCACCAAGGGCGTCCAGATCGGCCACTTCGAGCGCGACCGCATCCGCTACCAGATCATCGACACGCCCGGCCTCCTCGACCGCCCCGAGGCCGAGCGCAACGACATCGAGCGCCAGGCCGTCAGCGCCATCGAGCACCTCGCCGACGCCATCCTGTTCGTCGTCGACGCCTCCGGCGACTGCGGCTACCCCCTCGACGCCCAGCTGGAGCTCCGCGAGGAGGTCGCCGCGCGCTTCGACGTCCCCGTGCTGACGATCTGCAACAAGGCCGACCGCTCCCGCGACGTCGACGCCGACGCCTACATGAGCGTCACCGAGGGCGAGAACGTGGACGGCGTCCTCGACATGGCCGTCGAGGCCGTCGCGTTCGAGCCCGACATCCCGCCGTCGCGACGGGAGTAGGGCGGCAGAAGCGGGGACGTTTACTCCGCGCCCCGGTCGGCGGCTTCGAGTTCGCGCGCCCGTTCGTCCACCTTCGAGAGTTCGCGCACGACGGCGTCGTCGGACCCGCCGTGACCGATCCGGACCGACAGGTCCAGCGGCGACGGGACGAAGCGCCGCTCGCCGGTCCGTCCGTCTCCGCGCTCGTCCGTGTCCGGGCCGGCGACGGGGCCCCCGTGCCACCGAACGAGCGCCCGAAACACCTCGAAGACGCTGCGCGCCATGTCAGAGCGTACGGGTGCTCGCGAGAAAAGTGTTCACACGGCCGGGGCGGGCGCCCCTACGCCGAGGCGTTGTAGGTCACGACGACCTGCGCGGTCACCGTCACCGGGCCGGAGTCGATCGAGGTGCCGCCGCTGCCGCCCGCGGCGGCGTAGGCGACCTCGCGGTACGGGCCGACGTTCACCTGGGTCGTGGTGACCCTGGCGACGTCGGTGACCGAGAGGTCCGCCGCGGAGGCGATGACGTCGGCCTCGCCGCGGGCGTTACCCATGGCGTCGGTGAGCGCCTGCTTGCGCAGCTCCAGGCGGGTCTCGCGCGAGAGCGTGAACCGGACGCTGTCGACGCTGGTGGCGCCGTTGTCGACGGCGGTGTCGATCACCTCGCCGACGCGGTCGACGTCCGAGAGGGTGATCTCGTAGGCGTGGACCGCGTGATAGGTGCGTTCGGGCTTCTCGCCCTCGCGGGGGGGCCGCTCGTAGCGCTGGCTGATGTCGTAGTAGACGGTCGTGATCTGGTCGTCCGCCAGGCCCAGCTCCGAGAGGGCCGAGCGCATCCGCGAGGCGTTCTCGGCGAGTCGCTGGCGGGCCGTCGAGGCGTCGTCGGCGGTCGTCTCGACCGCGATGCGGAGGACCGCCTGGTCGGGCTCGGCCTGGACCTGGCCGGTGGCGTCGACCGTGATTGTTCGCGACGGCGCGTCGGCGGCGCTGGCGCCGGCCGTCGGGTTCGATCCGCCCGTCCCGGCGCACCCTGCGAGGACCATGAGGGCGGCCAGGAGGACTGGTACTGCGAGCTTGCGTCGCATGGGAGGTCCTACGTCGGACACGGATAAAGAGACGCCGTAGGCACAAAGGGGTCTTTGAGTGTCCGGTCGGCGCGCGGTGGCGGTACGCGCGGGCGCCCCCGTGCGCGCCAGCCGGGGGTCAGGCGCTGTCGATGCCGACGTAGCGGACCTGCACGCGGACCGACCGACCGGTCCGCTCGGCGATCCCCTGGCGGATTCGCTCGGCCAGACTCGGGTAGCCGTTCGTCCCCGGCCGCCCGACGGTGACGATCACCTCCGTCGGGTTGCGGAACGGGACGGCCTCGTCGTAGGTGACCTCCAGGTCGATCAGGACCAGTTGCTCGTAGGGGCCGCCCGCGGCGGTGAGGTCCCCGGCGACGTCGTTGGCGGTCTGCTCGAAGGTCGCCTGCTGGTAGGAACCGTAGGTGACCCCGCCGAGGAACACCGACAGCAGGACGATGGCCGAGAGCAGAATCCCGACGCGCTTGATCGTGGCCGTCCTGGCCTCGTCGATGCGGAACCAGCGTTCGGGGCGGTAGCCCGCGTACCACATGTACGCGAGCGCGGCGAGGTTGATCGAGAGGGCGTTGACCAGCACCAGCACCGTCGAGCTGAGGACGGCCCGCGGCGCGCCCCAGGCGATGCCGATGCCGATGACGGCGGTCGGGGGGATCAGCGCGGCGGCGATCATGACCCCGACCAGCGCCGCCGAGACGCCCGAGGCCAGCGAGACGGCGCCGGCGACGCCCGCCCCGAGCGCCACCGCCAGCGAGAGGAAGTCCGGCGAGAGGCGCGAGCGGATCTGCCCGATCGTCAGGACGTCCAGCCCGGGCGGGATGAGGTGGATGGTCTTGACCAGCCACGCGAACGCCGCCGCGGAGGCGATCGCCGTCGAGAACCCCGCGACCTGGAGGGCCACGCCCCGGCGGAACAGGTCGGGGTCGTCGACGACCGACCCGACGCTGGTGGCCATCGCGGGGCCGATCAGCGGCGCGATCACCATCGAGCCCACGACCACCGCGGGCGAGTCCAGCAGCAGCCCCGCCGTGGCGACGACCGCGCTGATGACCGTCATCGCGAAGAAGACGGGCCACCGCGGCGCGAGGTCGTCGGCCCGCGCGATCAGCTCCTCGCGGGCGATGCGCTGCTCGCTCTCCTCCTCCTGCTCGTAGCGCTCTTCGAGCTCCTCGAAGCGCGTGGAGACCACGGTCTCGGCGTCGACGACGACGGTGTAGGCGTCGCGCTCGATCCCGGTCTCCCGGAGGGTCTCGAGGATCGGCTCGACCGCCTCCGTCGGGAGGGGGAACCAGACGACCGCCGTGTACTCCCGACCGCTGGTCTCGTCGGTGAGCGCGTAGTCGATCCCCTCCTCGTCGAGGGCGCCGAGGACGGCCTCGCGCTTGCCCGCCGGGATCATCACCTGTACGAGTCGCACGGTCGTGCATCTCCCGGTGGGGCAAATAGCCTGTCGACTCCGGAATCCGCCGCGGCCCGGTGGCGCCGGACCGCAGAATCGTCGCTCGCGGTGGCCGGACGCCGGGACCGGTAACGGTTTGGAAGCGCGCGCCCACCGACCCGACATGACCGACGCCGACGATTCCTCGGAGACGGCCGTCGACGCCGAACTGGCGGCGGAACTGGCCGAGCGGGTCCGGGCGGGCGACCTCCGACTGCACGAACTGGAAGACCACGCCGACGCCGACACCGCGACGGCGGCCCGGCGACGCCTGCTGGCCGACGAACTCGACGTCGACCTCGACGCCGTCGGCGACTACGGCTTCCCCGCCGAGCGGGCCGAACCGAACATCGAGAACATGGTCGGCGCGGCGCAGATCCCGATGGGCGTCGCCGGCCCCGTCACCGTCCACGGCGGCAGCGTCGACGGCGAGCGCTACCTGCCGATGGCGACGACCGAGGGCGCGCTGCTGGCCAGCGTCAACCGCGGGTGCTCGGTCATCGACCGCGCCGGGGGTGCGGGGGCCCGCGTCCTGAAGTCGGGGATGACCCGCGCGCCGGTCTTCCGGGTGCGCGACGTCGCCGAGGCCGCCGCCGTCGTCGAGTGGGTCCGGGAGAACGAGGACCGCCTGCGCGAGGCCGCCGAGTCGACGACGAGCCACGGCGAACTGCTCGACGTGACGCCGTACGTCGTCGGCAACAACGTCTACCTGCGGTTCCGCTACGACACCAAGGACGCGATGGGGATGAACATGGCCACCATCGCCACCGGCGAGGCCTGCGACCTGCTCGAGGCCGAGACGACCGCCTCCCTGGTCGCGCTCTCGGGCAACCTCTGCACGGACAAGAAGCCTGCCGCGATCAACGCCGTCGAGGGGCGCGGGCGCAGCGTCACCGCCGACGTGACCGTCCCCCGCGAGGTCGTCGAGGACCGCCTCCACACCACCCCGGAGGCCATCGCCGAGGCCAACACGCGCAAGAACCTGATCGGCAGCGCCAAGGCCGCCAGCCTGGGGTTCAACGCCCACGTCGCCAACACCGTCGCGGCCATGTTCCTCGCGACCGGCCAGGACGCCGCCCAGGTCGTCGAGGGGAGCAACGCCATCACCACCGCGGAGGTGCAGGACGGCGACCTCTACGTCTCGGTGTCGATCGCCTCCCTCGAGGTGGGCACCGTCGGCGGCGGGACCAAACTCCCGACCCAGGCGGAGGGCCTGGAGATCCTCGGCGTGCGCGGCGGCGGCGACCCCGCCGGCAGCAACGCCGACGCGCTCGCCGAGTGCATCGCCACGGGCGCGCTCGCGGGCGAACTCTCCCTGCTCTCGGCGCTGGCCTCGCGGCACCTCTCCTCGGCGCACGAGGAACTGGGTCGCTGAGTTACGGTGGCCGATTGGTGAGCCACGGCGCCCCCACCCAGCCATCGCCGGCTCTCCCGCCACTCCCGAACGCTTTTCGCGCCCCTGTCCGCAGACGACGACATGGAGTACCTCCAGGCAGGCCCCCACGGAACGCTGGGCGAGCGCTCGCGTGAGCTCGCAGCGGTCGCCCGCGGCGACGAGGCCCCCGACGCGGTCGTGCGCAACGGCGACCTCGTGAACGTCCACACCGCCGAGATCCAGCCCGGCGTCGACCTCCACGTCGCCGCCGGTCGGATCGCCCGGGTCGTCCCGACGGGCGAGGCCGACGAGGCGATCGGCGAGGCGACCCAGGTCGTCGACGCCGACGGGGCGTACCTCGCGCCGGGCTTCCTCGACGGGCACGTCCACATCGAGAGCGCGATGGTGACGGCCACGGGGTTCGCCCGCGGGGTGGTCCCGCACGGCACGACGGGCATCTTCGCCGATCCCCACGAGATCGGCAACGTGCTCGGCCTCGAGGGCGTGCGCACGCTGCTCGACGAGGCCGCGGGGCTGCCGCTGAAGGTCCTGCACACCGTCCCCTCGTGCGTCCCCGCCGCGCCCGGCTTCTCCGACGCGGGCGCCGAGATCGACGCCGACGACGTGGCCGCGGCGCTGGAGTGGGACGAGACGGTCGCCCTCGGCGAGATGATGGACTACCCCGGCGTGATCGGGGGCGACCGCGAGGTCCACGAGAAGCTCGCGGCGACCTACGACGCCGGCCTGGTCGCGCAGGGGCACTTCCCCGAGCCCGAGACCGACGCCCAGCGCGACGCCTACGTCGCCGCCGGCGTCTCCAGCGACCACGAGACGGTGAGCCGCGGGGACGCGCTGGCGAAGCTCCGCGCCGGGATGTGGACGATGCTCCGGCAGGGGTCGGCCTGGCACGACGTCCCCGAGACCATCAAGGCGATCACCGAGGCCGACGCCGACCCGCGCCACCTCCTGCTCGTCGCCGACGACATCCACCCCGGGACGAGGGCCACCTCGACCGCGAGGTCCGGGCGGCCGTCGGCAACGGCCTCGATCCCGTCGCGGCGATCCGGGCGGTGACGCTCGCGCCCGCCGAGTACTACGGCGTCGACGCCGACCTCGGGAGCCTCTCGCCCGGCAAGGTCGCCGACGTGGTCTTCCTCGAGGACCTCGCGTCGATGGACGTCCGGCGGGTGATGGTCGACGGCGAACTCGTCGTCGACGGCGGCGAGTGGCTCCCCGCCGACCGGCGCCCGGCCCACGCCCTCCCGTCGGTGGGGGACCACACCGAAACCGTCCGGGCGGCGTTCCCCGAATCGGCCCGCGACACGGTGCGGGGGACCCCGCCCGAACCCGACGCGTTCCGGATCGACGCGCCGACCGACGACGGCGGCGATCCGGTCGACCGGGTGACGGTCGAGGCGATCGTCGCCCGCGAGAACCGCGCCGACACCGGTCGGACGACCGTCGAACTCCCCGTGGTCGACGGCGCGGTGGCGATCCCCGCCGACGTCGACGTCGCCAAGGCGTTCGTCTTCGACCGCCACGATCCCGACGGGTCCGCGGGCTTCGGCTTCGCCACCGGCTTCGACTTCGAGCGCGGCGCGGTCGCCTCGACGGTCGCCCACGACAGCCACAACCTGCTGGTCGTCGGCCGGGACGACGCCGCGATGGCCCGCGCCGCCGAGCGCCTCCACGAGACCGGCGGCGGGATGGTCGCGGTCGACGGCGCCGCGTCCACGGTCGCGGGTGCCGCCGACGCGAGCGAGCGACCCGTCCTGGCGACCGTCCCGCTCCCGGTCGCGGGGCTGATGTCCGACCGGCCGCTGGCGACGGTGACCGACCAGGTCGACGCGCTGCACGACGCCTGGCGCGACCTGGGCTGTGACCTGGAGTCGCCGTTCATGACGCTGTCGCTGCTGGCGCTGCCAGTGATCCCGGCCCTGCGCGTGACCGCCCGCGGCGTCGTCGACGTGACGGCCTTCGAGTTCGTCGACCCCGTGCGCCCCGTCTGACCCCCGCGTCCGCGCCCCCGGGTCGACCCCCGCTCGCTCCGAACGTTCAAATACGAGACCGCGGCCAGAGTGGCCAGTGACGTGAATGCAGCCGCGTCTCGGTCGCGGGTGTGCGGTGCAACGAGACGCCAGATCGGAGAGCGCACCGCCTGTTCGCCAATCGACGATCGGTGCGACAGCAGCCGGTAGCGCTATCGCGACGACCGGCTCGAGAGTCGCCGCGAGAGCCGCTGCTACAGCAGCCGGTACTCTCCCCGGCTCTCGCTGACCTCGCCCCGTCGCCGGAGTTTCTCCAGCAGGTCCCGGGCGGCCTGCTCGGGCACGCCGCGTTCGGCGGCGTAGGCGACGATCGCCGACTCGGTCGGCTCGGCGGCCGCCTCGACGGCCTCCCGGACGATCTCGTCGCGGGACTGCGACCCCGAGCGACCGCCGCTGGCGCGCTCGCCCGCCGCCGCCACCTCGTCGGGGTCGAGGCCCGAGCCGGCGAGGAACTCCGCGTCGTCGACGCCGGCCTCCTCGAGCTGGCGCTCCATGTCGGCGACGGAGTCGAGATCGGCGTAGGCATCGCTCGCGCCGCCCTTCCGCGCGAGCATCGCGGAGCGGACCTGCCTGGCGGCCTCCCGGTCGGCCGACTCGTGGAAGCGGCGGAGTTTCCGCACCTGGTGGCGCTTGCCGCAGCGGGAACACCGGGCGGTCTCGGCGTCGTCGGGGTCCGAGAGCAGCCAGACGTTCCCGCACTCGTTGCAGCCGACGACCGCGTACATGTCGGGAGCGACGGCGCCGACCAGTTTCAAACTGCTGGTCACGGTTATGGCCACGGCCGACGGAGACGGGGTATGGCCCTCCATCGCCCCCGCCGTCGTCTCCGCCGGAGCCTGCCCGCCGCGACCGCCCTGCTCGCGGGGCTCGCACTCGGCGCGTTCCTGGCGCTCGCGCCGATCACGTCGCTGCCGGACGGCACCGCCGCGAGCGCCGTCGCCGCGGGCAACGCTTTCCTCCTGGGGATCGCCGCGCTCGTCGTGGGCTTCGACGCGTGCGCCTTCGTCGGCGTCGTCCGCGGGCGTGCCCGGTTCGCGTGGGGCGGCGTCGCGGGGATCGGGCTGCTCGGCGTGGTACCGTTCGCGCTCGTCCCGCAGGTGTGGATCGTCGGCGCGCTCGCGGCGGCTGGCGTGCTGCTGGGCACGGCGGCGGACGCCGAGCGAACCCGCCTGCGCGTCGTGGTCGCGCTCGGCGCCGCCGCGGCGACGGTGCCGCTGTTCGCGCTGACCTATCTCACGGCGCCCGACTACCGCGTCGCCGTCGCTGCCATCGCGGTCGCCGCGCTCGGCGCGGTCGGTCTCCAGGCCGTCTCGCTGAGCGGCCGCACCGCGAACGGCGCCGCCGAGTCGGACTAACCGGCGACGCGTCCCCGCGCACGCCGTCCCCAGACGCTTCGCCGTTCCCACACGCTTCGCCGACCCTCGACGCTACGCTGGCCCCGACGCTTTATACCCTCCCGCCCCAGCCTGCGGGCATGGAGCGAATCCCGTACGAGGCAGGGGAGAGCGTCGAAGCGATGGAGGGCGTCCACCTGGCGCAGCTAGCCGCCGGCGATCGGATGAGCGTCCAGCACTTCTTCGTCGAACCGGGCGACGTGGTGCCCGAGCACAGCCACGAGCACGAGCAGGTGGGGTTCGTGCTGGAGGGGTCGGGCTACTTCATCGTCGACGGCGAGGAGACGTTCGTCGCCGAGGGCGACTCCTACGTCCTCCCGGGCGGGGAGCCCCACGCCCTGGAGAACCGCGGCGACGTCCCGATGACCGGCATCGACGTCTTCAGCCCGCCGCGGGAGAACCCCGACTGGGCGGAGGAGTGACCGGTCGGTACCGGGGGTGGCGTCGGCGGAGCTGACCGTGGGGCGCGAGACGACAGCGTCGATCGACGGTCGATCAAAAGAGGAGAGAGAGCCGGAAACGACGCCGTCTGGAGGGCGTCGGCTGGAGGACGTCGTCTACGAGAGGTTCTCGATCTCGTCGACGACGTTGGCGGCGAACTCGCTGGTGGCGAGCTTGGTGCCGCCCTCGATCTGGCGGTGGAGGTCGTAGGTGACGCGACCGCCGGAGATGGCCTCCTCGACGGCGTCGCGGACGAGCGTCGCGGCGTCGTCCCAGCCGAGGTACTCGAGCATGAGCCGGCCCGAGAGGATCATCGCGGTCGGGTTGACCTTGTCCTGGCCGGCGTACTTGGGCGCGGAGCCGTGGACGGGCTCGGCGAGACAGCGGCCGTGGCCGAAGTTGGCGCCGGGGGCGATGCCGAGGCCGCCGATCTGGGCGCCCGCGGCGTCGGACATGTAGTCGCCGTTGAGGTTCATCGTCGCGATGACGGAGTACTCGTCGGTCCGGGTCAGCAGCTGCTGGAGCATGTTGTCGGCGATGCGGTCCTTGATGACGACCACGTCGTCGGGCTGCTCGCCGTCGTACTCGTCCCACAGCTCGTCCTCGGTGATGGTGACGTTGCCGTACTCCTCCTCGGCCAGTTCGTAGCCCCAGTCGCGGAACTGGCCCTCGGTGAACTTCATGATGTTGCCCTTGTGGACCAGCGTGACCGAGTCGCGGTCGTTCTCGAGGGCGTAGTCGATGGCCTCGCGGATCAGGCGCTTGCTGCCCTTCTCGGTGATGGGCTTGATGCCGATGCCGATGGGGCCGTCGTGCATCGTCTCGTCGAAGCCCATCTCCTCCTCGACGAACGAGCGGACCGTCTCCACCTCGTCGGTGCCGGCCTCCCACTCGATGCCGGCGTAGACGTCCTCCGTGTTCTCACGGAAGGTGATCATGTCCATCTCCTCGGGCTCCTTGACGGGGGAGGGAACGCCGTCGATGTAGTAGGTCGGCCGGACGTTCGCGTACATGTCGAGCGTCTGTCGCAGCGCGACGTTGAGCGACCGGAAGCCGGCGCCGACGGGCGTCGTCAGCGGCCCCTTGATGGCGACGCGGTGCTCGCGGATCGCTCGCACCGTGTCCTCGGGGAGGTTCTCGTCGTACATCTCGCGGGCGCTCTCGCCGGCGTAGACGCGCATCCAGTTGATCTCGCGGCCGGTCGCCTCGGCGGCGGCGTCCAGCACCTTCTGGGCGGCCGGGCCGACGTCGACGCCGATTCCGTCTCCGTGGATGATGGGGATGATCGGGTTGTCCGGGACGTTGAGCTCGCCGGTCTCCTCGTCGGCGAGCGTGATCTTCTCCCCCTCCTCGGGGACTTCGACCTTGTCGTAGCTCATGATCGTATTGACGCTCACCGCATATCCGTAAAAGACCTACCATTTCCCTGTATCCTCGCGCTCGGCCCGTCA
Organism: Haloferacaceae archaeon; assembly: GCA_042216345.1. Classification (GTDB taxonomy): domain Archaea; phylum Halobacteriota; class Halobacteria; order Halobacteriales; family Haloferacaceae; genus JBDGUA01. The sequence goes on along the minus strand of JBDGUA010000039.1, from coordinate 1,024 downwards.
GCCCGCGGGAACCGCCGTTCGCCATCGTCGCCGCCTGGGCGTCCCCCCGGCCCCTGAGTCTCTCGACCTCGGGAGGTGGCCGCCGACGCCCGTCCCCCACACCTCGTAGCTTCGACGCCCGCCCCTCACACCTCGTAGCCCCGCAGGAGGTCGATGGCCTCCTCGTCGCTCACCTGGTCGAAGCGGCGGTAGTACTGCCCGACCGCGCGGAAGTCGGTCGGCTCCGCGACGGCGTAGACCTCGTCGGCTTCCACGGCGAGTTCGTCCAGCGAGTGCGGCGGGCCCACCGGGACCGCCAGCGCGACCCACGCCGCGCCGGCTTCGTTGACCATCCGGAGGCAGGCCATCGCCGTCGCGCCCGTGGCGACCCCGTCGTCGACGACGACCACGCGCTTGCCCGCGAGGTCGGGCGGGTCGCCCTGGCGGTAGGTCGCCTCCTTCTCCCGGGCGGTCTCGGCGGCGGCCTCGCGCTCGCGCTCGACGTACGCCTCGTCGACGCCGAGGCGCTCGATGGCGTCCTCGTTGCGGAAGACGCTGCCGTCGCTGGCGGCGGCGCCGATGGCGTACTCGGGGTTGTTCGGCGCGCCCATCTTCTTGGCGACGATCACGTCGAGGGGGGCCCCCAGCGCGTCGGCGACCGGGCGGGCGACCGGCAGCGCTCCCCGGGGGATCCCCAGGACGACGTCGGCCTCGACGCCCTCCCGGGTCAGCAGTGCGGCCAGTCGCTCGCCCGCGTCGTTTCGGTCCTCGAACATGTCGATGGTGGTGTCGGGCGCCGGAGCGAAAAGCCTGTTCACGGTCCGAATCACGGGGCACGGTCGGCGGCGTCACCAGGTCGACGCCGCGGTCTCGTCACCTGATCGCCGAAGACCGGTCGCTCGCCTGATCGCCGAAGACCGGTCGCTCGCCTGATCGCCGAAGATCGGACGCCTCACCTGATCGCCGGGGGCCGATCGGCCCCCACTCGATGGGGTGATCGCCTCACGGATCGCCGGAGGTTCCGAGCCCCGGGATCGACGTCTCC
>JBDGUA010000043.1:0-26154 GCA_042216345.1 Haloferacaceae archaeon | reverse complement strand
CCCGGAAGAACGACTGCTCCTGGGGCGGCTTGTGCGGCGGCGAGCAGACCAGGATGGGGTCGTCGCGGTGGTACATCGCCTCGACGCGCATGTACGGCTCCTCGCGCTCGCCCGAGCCGTAGTAGCCCATCCACTCGCCGAACGGCCCCTCGACGTCGGTGTCGCCGGGGTGGAGGTACCCCTCGACGGCGATCTCGGCGTCAGCCGGGATCGGCAGGCCCGTGACGGGCCCCTCGACGACGTCGTAGGGCTCGCCCCGGACGCCGCCGGCGTACTCGATCTCGCTGACGCCCGTCTCGGTCTCCGTGCACGAGGAGATCCAGAGGCTGGGGTCCTGGCCGAAGGTCATCACGACCGGCATCGGCTCGCCCTCCTCGAAGTAGCGCTGGCGGTGCAGCCGCCCGTGTTTGCCCGGCGAGATGTAGAGGAACAGCTCGTCGTCGCTGCGGACCTGGCTGCGGTAGGTGCCGACGTTGACCCAGTCGGGGTTGTCGGGGTCCCGGGTGATCACGCAGTGGCCCGTGCCGATGTAGCGCCCGCCGTCCTTCTCGTGGTGCTTCGGGACGGGGATCTTCGAGACGTCGACCTCGTCGCCCTCCATGACGTTCTCGAACAGCGGGCCGTCGTCGACGACGTTCCACGGCACGGGCTCGACGTCCTTGGTCTTCTGGTGGTACGCGCCCGAGAAGTCCATGATGTGGTCGTACTCGGTCGGGAGGCCGAACGCGCGGGCCAGCCGGTAGACGCTGCCCAGGTGGTTGTAGAGGACGCGGTAGCCCTCGGGGAAGCCGGGGACGTCGTCGAACAGCACCGCGGGCGAGCGGTGGCTGAGCCGCTGTTCGAGGATCTCGGAGATCGCCGCCATCTCCTGGTCGCGGTCGACGCCGCTCATCTCGAGGAGTTCGCCCTCCTCCCGTTCGATGTCCCGCAGGAAGCTGCGGAGGCCGGAAATCGTCTGTTGCTGACTCATGTCTCACAGTGGGTGCAGGGGTCTCATAACCTTTGCGAACGTTTTACACGGGCTGGCCGAGGCCTCGCGGCGGGGACGTGCTCGGCACAGACCGGCAGTCCCCTGTCGAAAGGGCCCGCGTCGGGTGTGATCCCCACCCGTGGCAAGACTCGTCCCACGGGGAACGTTTATTACATTTTGTGGTGACGGACCACCCGCTATGTGTTACGAATGTGGCGACGTCTTTCACAACGTCGAAGGGTTGCCCGCCTTCGAGGAGTTCGGCCTCGAGGAAGAGCGCAACTACGGCTACGAATTCACCCCGAGCGGGATCACCAAGGTCCACGACTCCGAACTGGTCGACCACGAACACGTCGGCGGCGGTCACGACCACTCCGCGCACCACAGCCACGGCATGGCTGCCCATACCCACGACGCAACCGGGAACCTCCGGCGGAACGGCAACGGCCACCCCGCCAGCGACGGCGGCGTACACGTCCCCCAGTCGTCCGCGCCCGCGCCGCGGTACCCCTCCATCGACATCTCGGGGTACGACGACCTGCTCGAGTACGCCCGTGAACTGGTGAACAAGCAGAAGATGTCCTGGGACGCCGGCGAGCACTCCGACCTGGAACTCGGCGCCCGCCCCGGCGCCGGTTACGACATGCACGACGGCGAGTTCGAGCGCGTCCTGATGGTCGTCGAGGACAACTACGACCACCGCGTCCCCGAGGCCATCGCCGACGCCATGCGAGAGAAGGGCGCCGAGGTCGACATCGTCACCGTCGAGAAGGTGCCCGACGAGATCGACCCCTGGGAGCACGAACTCCCGGGCGTCCGCTACGGCCTGAAGTGGGGCCACCCGCTGCTCAACATGAAGGGCGTGCGCTGGTGGGAGGACCTCGCCGAGGAGGACCCCCACTACGACATGCTCGTCTACGGCGTGGGCGGTCCGAACCGCAAACTCGAGACCGACACCGAGTACCAGCGCATCCCGTGGCGCCTCGAGGAGGACCTGGTCAGCCCCGCCAACACCTTCCCGACGCCGGTCTGGGACGCCATCAACAAGAAGACCGCCGAGGTCGTCAACGACGCCGAGGAGGTCCACCTCACCGACCCCGAGGGGACCGACCTCACCTTCACCAACTACGACGAGGACGGCATCTACTTCAAGCGCGACGCGCCGGGGCACATCTTCGGCCACCCCTCGTTCCTCACGCCCGAGGCCGACACGACGGGCGTCATCGCCGGCACGATCAACCACGCGGGCGCGTTCCCGCGCATCGAGGTCGAACTCAACGACGCCAAGGTCGTCGACGTGCGCGGCGGCGGCACGTTCGGCCAGATGTGGCGCGAGATGCTCGACGAGACCGAGGGCATCCAGTACCCCGGCCTCCCGGGCCCGGGCCTGTTCTGGCTCTGGGAGATGGCGATCGGCACCCACCCGAAGGTGTCGCGCCCGCCCGCCGAGGACATCTCGCGGGTGCAGTACCCCGAGATCGAGCGCCGTCGCTCGGGCATCATCCACTGCGGCTTCGGCATCCAGTACCAGATCGAGCCGTACGCGGCCAAGCTCGGCGACATCCCGTGGGGCCACGTCCACGTCCACCTCAACTTCGCGAACTACGAGGCGACGATGTCCGACGGCTCGACCGTGACGCTCATCGACGACGGCCACCTCACGACGCTGGACCACCCGGACGTCCGCGAGGTCGCCTCGGAGTACGGCGACCCCGACGAGCTCCTCACCGAGGACTGGATCCCCGCCGTCCCCGGCGTCAACGAGGAGGGCGACTACATGGACGACTACGCGAGCGATCCCGCCGAGTGGATCGAGCGCGAGATGGAGGAACAGGCCCGCAAATGAGCAGGAGCGAGGGGGGCGCCTAGATGGCCGAGATCGTCGACGTCGACGCGTTCGAGCAGACCATCGACGTGGACAACGTCACCGACCGGTACCGCGAGTTCCGCGACGCCGAGGGCATTCCGGTCCACACCGGCCTCTACATCGACGACTGGAACGCCCTCGAGACCGGCCGCTGGGACCGGACGGGCCAGCGCGGCGCGTTCGTCAACCTCTACGGCGCCGAGGGGGTCAACGACATGCACCTCCACGAACTGGAGCCGGGCGGGAAGACCACCACCCAGCGACACCTCTACGAGGAGATCGTCTACGTCGCCGACGGCGAGGGGCTGACCGTCGTCGGCGAGGGCGAGAACGAGATCGTCTTCGAGTGGTCCGAGCACGCGCTGTTCTTCCTGCCGCCGAACACGCCGTACCGCCACGTCAACGCCTCGGGCGACGAGCCCGCGCGCCTGCTGGCGGAGACGCCGCTGCCCCAGTTGCTGACGATGTACCGCGACGAGTCGATCCTCTTCGAACCCGGGCCGAGCCGCTGGGCCCAGTACCAGGAGGAGGGCTACTACGACGCCGACGCCGGCATCCTGGAGGCGAAAGACCCCGACAAGCCCGGGGGCGTCCTCAAGTGGATGGCCAACTTCGTCCCGGACATCCAGCGCTTCGAGAAACTCGAGGCCCACCAGGCCCGGGGGGCCGGCGGGACCAGCGTCATCTTCCCCTTCGAGGACACGAGCATGTGGGCCCACATCTCGGAGTTCCCCGTCGGGACCTACAAGAAGGCCCACCGCCACCACCCGGGCGCCAACGTGGGCATCCTCTCGGGCGAGGGGTTCAGCCTCATGTGGGTCGAGGGCTGGGACGAGCGCGTCCGCATCGACTGGTCGGCCCGGTCGATGTTCACGCCGCCGGCGTCGTGGTACCACCAGCACTTCAACACGAGCGACCGGAAGGACCGCTACTTCGCGATGCATGGCCCGAAGCTCGGCACGCTCGAGGAGGCGAACATCTTCGACTACACGAACCCGGCCAACCAGATCGAGTACGTCGACGAGGACCCCGAGATCCGCGAGCTCTACGAGGCCGAACTCGACCGGACGGGAATCGACTCGCGGATGCCGGACGAGGCCTACGCCGACCCCGACTTCGCGTTCGGGGCCGGCGACTGACCGGCCGGGCTCGTCGCTCACCCTTGAATCGGCCCGGCACGACCGACCCGGCGCGCCCGACACCTGTCGCCGGCGGTCGCCTGCGGCCGATCCCGAAACGTTCTTTCTCGCTGACCGAATCCCCCGATTCAACCCGATAGACCGTTCAGATTCTCTGATACGGAAAGCTCTATGTGGGTCCGGGGAGGTCTACCGCACATGAAGTTCGTCCGATACAACGACGATCGCCTCGGCCTGCTCAAAGACGACGGTGTCGTCGACCTCACCGACCGCCTCGGCCTCTCGAGCGACGACCCCCTGAAGGAGTACGTCAACGGCGACTACGACGCCGCGCAGTACGCCGACGAGGCGCCCGACGTCGACCTGGCGGACGCCGAGCTGACCTCCCCGGTCAAGCGCCCCGGGAAGGTCATCGCGGCGCCGCTGAACTACGAGAACCACGTCGAGGAGGCAGTCTCCGACGAGGACATCGACCTCGACGAGTGGTTCTCCATCGAGAAGTTCGGCTACTTCCTGAAGGCCCCCTCCTCGGTGATCGGCCCGGACGAGGACATCGTCCTGCCGTTCAACGACCGCCGCTGCGACCACGAGATCGAACTGGCGTTCGTCATGGCCGACGACGTGAAGGACGTCGACGCCGAGGACGCCTGGGACCACATCCTCGGGTACACGATCCTGCTGGACATCTCCGTCCGGGGCGAGCAGGACCGCTCGAACCGCAAGTCCTACGACACGTTCACGGTCATCGGTCCGGCGGTCGTCACGCCCGACGAGATCGACGACCCGCAGAACCTCCAGATGGAACTGCAGCTCAACGGCGCCACCCGCCAGTACGAGAACACCTCGGACATGATCTACACCTGCGCGGACGTCGTCCAGTACGCCTCAATCGGCGCGACCGTCGAGGCCGGCGACGTCATCACCACCGGGACGCCCGAAGGCGTCGGCGCCCTCTCGGACGGCGACCTGATCGAGGCCGAGATCGAACAGGTCGGCTCGATGGAGGTCGGCGTCGTCGAGCGCGACGTCAGCTTCGAGGACGTCAACGTCCAGAAGGGCGGCCAGTAGCGACGCGCGGAGCCGAGTTCTCGAGTTTTCGCGGTCGACTGTGGCGGCCACTGGGAAAACACTAAGACGGGCCGGGTTCCTCCCCGTCCTATGGGAGACGTACAACTCACGCTCGCATGCGACATCTCCGACCGAACCCGCTCGCTGGCGATGGGCGAGGTCGAGCCGAACGGAGTCGACCTGAACTTCCTGCCGACGCAGGTCGAGGAGACCTTCTGGCGGATGCTCAAACACCAGGAGTTCGACGCCTCCGAGATGTCGATGTCCTCGTACATGATGGCCCGCGACCAGGGCGCGCCCGAACTGATCGCCATCCCCGTGTTCCCCTCGCGGTTCTTCCGCCACTCGTGCATCTTCGTCAACGCCGACGCCGGCATCGAGGAGCCCGCCGACCTGAAGGGCAAGAACGTCGGCGTCCCCGAGTACCAGATCACCGCGGCCATGATGATCCGGGGGATGCTCCAGCACGAGTACGGCGTCCACCCAAGCGACATGCACTGGTACCAGGGCGGCGAGCACGACGAGGGCCGCGAGGAGAAGCTGACCGTCGACCTCCCCGAGGACGTCGACATGAACGCCCTCCCCGCCGGGACCACCCTCTCGGAGTCGCTCGCGACCGGCGAGATCGACGCGCTCGTCACCGCGCGGACGCCCGACTCCTTCGAGACCGACGCCGTCGAGCGGCTGTTCCCCGACTACAAGCAGGTCGAGCAGCAGTACTTCACCGACACGGGGATCTTCCCCATCATGCACTGCGTCGTGATGCGCGAGGACGTCTACGAGGAGCACCCGTGGGCCGCCATGGAGCTGTACAAGGCCTTCGCGAAGTCCAAGCAGAAGTGCCTGGAGCGCATCGGCGACACGACCGAGCTGGTCTCGGCGCTGCCGTGGCTCCACTCCGAGGTCGAGGAGACCCGCGAGCTCATGGGCTGGGACTACTGGCCATACGGCGTCGAGGAGAACCGCCACGTGCTGGAGACGATGACCCAGTACTCCTACGAGCAGGGCCTCACCAAGGAGAAACTGGATGTCGACGACCTGTTCGCGCCCAACACGTACGACGAGTTCAAGGTCTAATATCTGCCGCGTCGCGGTTCCGACGCGGCAGTCTGAGAGCTGACGCGTCGCGCGGTTCCGACGCGGCAGTCTGAAGACACCCACGTCGCGCGGCCCCGGCGATGCGATCGGTTTCTTTTCGGCGGCGGAGTCTCGCCCCGCCGACCCCCGTCCGGCCGGAGGATTTGGGGTAGGCCTTTATCCCCTGGGGGCCCAAGGAGGGAGTGAATCATGACGATCGTTGCAGCAGTCGACCGGTCGGACCGGGCCGGACAGATCGTGGCAGAGGCAGCGGAACTCGCGGCGGCGTTCGGCGACGAACTCCACGTCGTCCACGTCCTGAACCAGTCCGAGTTCGTCGAACTCGAGCGGACGAGCGTCGAGGAGTCCGGGCAGGCCATCGACATGGACCGCATCCGGGACATCGCCCGCGAGATCGCGACCGAGGCCGCCGAGTCCGTCACCGACGACTTCACCGCGGTCGGCCTGGTGGGCGACGCCTCCGACGAGATCGTCCGCTACAGCGACGACCAGGACGCCCGCTATATCGTCATCAGCGGTCGCAAGCGCTCGCCGGTCGGCAAGGCGCTGTTCGGCAGCGTCACCCAGTCGGTGCTGCTCGACGCGGACCGACCGGTCGTGACGGCGCTGCGCGACGCCGACGAGGAGGAGTAGCCACCCAGCGCCCGCCTACGGCCTGGCGGGCTCGCCGAACGTTATCGTCTCGAAATCCAGCCGCGTAGCCATGTTCGGGTGGACCGCCGCCACCAGCAGGTCCGTCCGCTCCGCGAAGTACGAGAGCAACCGGTCGGCGCGGTCGGCGTCGAACGCGCCGAGGGAGTCGATCGCCAGCACCGGCGCCACGTCGGCGACGTCGTAGGTGAGGTAGCCGGCGAGCCCGAGGACGAGGCCGATCATCTCCCGCTCGCTCTCGGCCAGGTGTTCGAGCGAGTCCTCCCGGACGTGGCCGTCGACCTCGCGCGCGATGACCAGCTCGAAGTCGCCGTCGAGCCAGACGCGGTCGATTCGATCGAACCCCAGGGCGTCGATGAGATCGTCCATGGCGGTGTTGAACTCCTCGCGCAGGTGGACCTCGATCCCCTCGATGCGCTCGGTCAACTCAGTGATCTCCGTCGAGACCGACTCGAGCTCGTTCTCGAGTTCGTCCCGCTGGGCGCGCTGCTTGCGGAGCTCCTCGCAGGCGGCCTCCAGTTGCTCGATGTCCCGGCGGCTGGTCTCGATCTCGACCCGGGTGGACTCGATGCGCTCGGCCACGTCGGACTGCTCGGCGGTCTGGTCCCGCTCGAGGTCGGCGATCCGTTCATCGAGGTCGGCGACGCGCTCCCGGATCTCCGAGAGGGCGTCGCGGTGGTGGGCCAGGGACTCGCGCCGGTTCTCCAGTCGGTCCTTCAGGTCGCTCCGGTCGGCCTCCAGCTCGCGCACCCGGCGTTCGGCCTCCCGGGCCGACTCGATCCGCTCGGAGAGGGCCTCCAGCTCGGGCTCGCGTTCGGCCTTGCGCTGCTTGTCCCGCTCGATCAGCGACTGGAGGCTGTCGATCGTCGCCTCGAAGTCGTCCTCGGCGGCGGCCTGCCCGCAGGCCCAGCAGGTGAGTTCGTCGCTGACTAGCCCCGACTCCTGGCCGAGGACGCCCGTGTACTCCGAGCCCAGCATCTCACGGTTGGCCGTCAGCACCGACTGGAGGACGTCGATGCGTTCGGTCACCGCCGCCAGCTCCTCCTCGATGCCGACGCGTCGCTCGCGCAGGGCGTCGACGTCGTGGCCCTCGGCCTCCTCGCGGGCGGCCTCGATCTCGTCGTCGACCTCCTCGAGGCGCCCCTCGAGCCGGTCGACGGTCGCCTCGAGTTCCTCGATCTGGGCGTTCTGCTGTTCGCGCTCGCTGACCGCGTCGGCGCGCTCCTCGCGGAGCTCCTGGAGCTCCTCGTCGACGCCTTCGACGTCGGCCTGCTGGTCGTAGAGCTCCTCGAGCTCCGCCTCCAGCTCGGCGATGTGCTCGCGCTGGGACTCCAGTTCGCGCCGACGGTCGGCGAGGCGCTCGTCGACGTTCGAGAGCTTCTCGAGGCGCTGGCCGAGGTCGCGCTTCTCCGAGAGGAGCCGGGAGCGCTCGGCCTCCAGGGCGTCGACGTTCATCGGCTCCTTCAGCAGGTCCTCCACGTCGCCGTCGCCGGAGACGGCCACCCGGAGCGGGTTGGTCTCCAGGAGGGTCGCGAACCGGTCGACGAGGACGGCGTCCTCCGGGTTGTCGATCCAGGTGTCGCCCTCGGCCCGGATCCCCGTCGCGGTCCGCTCGGCGGTCCGTTCGATGGTCCGCCCGCCGATCCGCAGGCGGACGTGTCCCCGGTCGGTTCCGCTGCGTAGCGGGACGCTGTCGGCGCCGAAGGCGAAGGCGATGGCGTGCAGGAGGGACGTCTTGTTCGACGCGTTCGGCCCGGCGATCATCGTCGCCCCCTCCTCGAAAGTGACGGAGAGTTCGTCGATGCCGCCGATGTTCGATACCGCTACCTCGATCTCGCTCATAGATTCATCACTCGTTCGTACAGATGTGGCCGCGTCGGATCGCCCGGTCGACGGGGACCCGCGCGTGACAGTCCTCGCACTCTACCTCCACACGGAGACCGACCGACACGTCGCCGCAGGCGCGGAGTTCCCCCTTGTTCCGCAGTGAGCGGACCGCCTCGGCGACCTTCTCCCGGGCGCGCTCGGACGCGATCCGGATGGACTCCTCCTCCCAGTCGCTGGGCTCGTGGTCGCGTTCGGCGCCGAGACACTCCTTGAGGTGGGTCCGGATGACGCCGTAGGAGACGAAGTCGGCTTCGAGGCGCTCGACGTCGACCCCGGCGCTCGCCAGGTCGGTCCGGACCTCCTCGGCGATGGCCTCGTCGGCCGCACGCAGGCGCTCGTACTTCGAGGCGGCCTCGTCGCCGAGCGTCGAGAGGCCGGCGCGGTCCATCGCCCGCCGCAGCATGGCGACGTTGAGCCACTCCGCGAGCTGTCGGTAGCCCTTGCGCCGCGACCCCTCGGCGAGCCAGAACTCGAGGAGTTCGTCCTCGCGGTCCGCGAGGCCGTGCTCGTCGAGGACGCGACACACCTTACAGCCGTAGTCGGCCATTACGTTATCCCGTACCAAGAGGGTCAACAGGTGTCATTCAGGGTTGGGATTGCGGCAAGATTCTGCTTCGGGGGCGAGCGGCCTCGGGATCCGGGGCTGGCGCCGGCCATTCGGCGGTCGGGCGAGAGCCTCACCCCTCGAAGACGAGGGACTTGACCGTGATGGGGACGGCGTTCGTGTCCTCGAGGAGTTCGCCCACGTCGATGTAGCCGAACTGGTCGAGGTCGACGCCGTCGACGGCGACGACGGGCGCGTCGACCCGCTCGGTCGCCATCCGGCCGACGTTCATGGCCACGTCGGACTCGAAGGCCAGGACGAGCGGTTCGGGGCTGCCCATCTGCTTCCAGCCGTGGATCGACGCCTCGACGACGGTGTTCAGGAAGTCGTGCTCGGGGAGGCCGTGGAGGTGAAAGCCCAGCGCGAAGGGCCCGTTGATGTCGTCGACGTCGTAGAGGTCGAGCTTCTCGTCGATCTGGGCGGTCAACTCGGGGATGGTGTCGTCGTGGTCGGCGACGAACGGCACCATCGGAACGTTGCGCAGCGGGAGCAGCGACTCGTCGGTGATGGTGATGGTGTTCCCGCTCACCTGCACGGTGTGCTGGGTGGAGCCGACCGCGGTGGCGCGGATGCCCGTCTCGAGTTCGGTGATCGGGAATCCCTCCGCCTCCACGGCATCGTGGATGGCCCGCCCGAGCTCCGGGCCGAGGTCGCCGAAGTACTCCTTCTCGCGGTCGTAGATGTACTCGGCGCCGCCGCCGGAGAAGGTGATGGTGTCGAACTGCGGGAACGCCGGGAGGTCGGTCACCAGGAGCTCCTCCGCCAGGTCGCTCGTCTCGCCGGAGATGGCCTCCACGAGGAGTTCGGCGAAGCGCTCGGCCAGGAGGTCTTTCTCCTCCTGGGTGAGCGTCTCGCCGCGCTCGAGGTCGACGCCCACGTCGGCGGCGACCTTCCGGGCGGCGTCCTCAAGGCGGGTGATCCGCCCCTCTTCGTCGAAGGCGACCAGGCGGGCGCCGACGTTGATCGAGGCGGTGTCCTCGACGAACCCCTCGTCGATGTAGGCCATCTTGGTCGTCCCGCCGCCGACGTCGACGTGGAGGACCCGCGCGGACTCGTCGACGGCGTAGTCGACGGCGCCGGAGCCGTGTGCGGCCATCAGTGTCTCCAGGTTCGCGCCGGCGACCGCGCAGACGAACTTGCCGGACTGCTCGGAGAAGACGTCGATGATGCGGTCGGCGTTCTCCGTGCGGCTGGCCTCGCCGGTGATGATGACCGCGCCCGTGTCGACGTCGCCGACCTCGTAGCCGGCGTCCTCGTAGGCGGCCTCGACGTACTCGCCGATCTTCTCGGCGTCGATCCGGTCGCTCTCGACGTCGGTGTAGGGGGTCAGCCAGATCTCGCTCTCGTAGACCGGGTTGCGCTCCTCGATGACGAACTTCGTGCTGTGCTCGCCGCCCTTCCGGCGGGCGATCATCTCGGAGAACATCAGCTGGGTCGTCGTGGTGCCGATGTCGATGCCGACCGAGAGGAGCTGGACGGACTCGATGCCGTGCAGCTCGCCCGTGATCGGCGGATTGTCGGGGTGCCAGGGTACGTGTGTCACGGTTGTCCCTCTTGCTGGGTGGGAGTTTTCCGCGTCCGATAAGCCTTCGCATTGTGCCGGGGGACGGCGCGAGCGCACCGACCGAACGGTTATGTAGGCGGACCGCGACCCGCGCCACATGGCACGATTCAGCGCGAGAGAGACGCCGCAACCGAGGGGGTCGCCGTGACGCTCGCCGACGCACTCGCAGCGGGGCGGCCCGTCCCCTGGCTGTTCGAACTCGCCGCCGAACTCGAGGGCGAATCGGTCGACGACCTCCACAGCGACGCGGGCGCCGTCGCACGCTCGCTGTCGGGCGCGGCGGAACTGTTCGACCTGCCGGCGGTCTGTGTCTCCTTCGACACGACCCTGGAGGCCGAGGCCGTCGGCTGCGCGGTCGAGGACGGCGCGGTCACCGGCGGCGTGATCGAGACGGTCGACGACGCCTTCGACGTCGACGTCGGCGGCGTCACCGTCGAGGGACGGATCCCCACCGTCGTCGACGCTGTCGACCGCCTCGTCGGCACGACCGACGCGGCGGTCCTCGGCGGCGTGACGGGGCCGGCGCTGCTGGCCGAACACCTGCTGGCCGACCCCGACGACGCGGACCTGGAACTCCGTGAGGAGGCGATGTTCACCGCTGGCGAACTCGCGGTCGAACTCGCCAACGACTACCTCGACGCCGGCGCGGACGGCGTCGCCGTGCTCGAGCCCACGGGACTCGATGCACCACTGTACCGCGACGCCGCCGAACCCGTCGCCAACGTCCTCGATCACTTCGAGGGCACGGGCGTCGTCGTCACCGAGCAGGTATCCGCCGAGGACGTTCGGACCGCCGCCGAGACCGGCTTCGACGCCATCACTGGCGGCGTCGACGCCTTCGAGACGGTCGAAGACGCGCTCGAGGTGGCCGACGACGCGGGCGTCGAACTCGGCGTCGGCGTGTCTCGGGCCGCCTTCGCCGACGGTCCCGAGGCGGTCGCGGCCGCGCGCGAGGACGCCCCTGCGGGAACGGTCCTCTCCAGCGAGTGGACCGTGCCGGAGGGGACGGCGCCCGAGGCCGTCCACGAGCTGATGGACAGCTGGTAGGCCGACGCTCGGCGCTCGGAACCGGCAGGCCCACGGTCGGCGCTCGACGGTCCGATCCCGTAAGCCCACGGTCGACGCTCGGCGCTCGGAACCGGTAGGCCCTCGGGCGGCGCCCTCGATGGGGTCGCCCCGGAATCGCCGCTGGCAGCGGGATTTATGCCGCCCTTGTTCCATGGACACCTATGGAAGCCACCGCTGCCGTGCTGCGCGAACACACCGACGCCGAGGACCTGGTCGCGGCCGCCCCGGCGGCCCTCGAGACCGTCGAGCTCCCCGATCCGGGCCCGGAGGAGGTCCTCGTCGAGATCACCGCCGCGAGCCTCTGCCACACCGACGTCTCGATCGTCCGCGGCGAGATGGACCGCCCGCTCCCGATGGTGATGGGCCACGAGGGCACCGGCGTCGTCCGGGCCGTCGGCGAGGGCGTCGACACGGTCGAACCGGGCGACGCGGTCGTCCTGGGTCGGACCACCTGCGGGCGCTGCGAGTTCTGCCGCGCCGGCGAGGGCCAGCACTGCGTCCACCGGAGCCGGATCCACCGCGAGGGCACCCTCCGGACCGGCGGCACCCGGTTCACCTCGCCCGACGGCGAGGCGCTGCACCACTGCCACGGCGTCTCCTCGTTCTCGACGCACACCCTCGTCACCGAGGAGGTCGCCATCAAGGTGACCGACGACCTGCCGCCCGAGCAGGCGACGCTGCTCGGCTGCGGCGTCTTCACGGGCGCGGGCGCCGCGCTCAACACCGCGGACGTCGAGGCCGGCGCCTCGGTCGCGGTCTTCGGCGCCGGCGGCGTCGGCCTCTCGACCGTCCAGGGGGCCCGCCTCTCGGGTGCGGCACAGATCATCGCCGTCGACCTCGTGGGGGAGAAACTGGCCGTCGCCGAGGAGGTCGGCGCGACCCACACGGTCGACTCCAGCGAGGGCGACGCCGTCGAGCGCGTTCGGGAGCTCTCCGACGGCGGCGTCGACTACGCCTTCGACGTGGTCGGCCACGCGCAGGTCACCCAGCAGGCCGTCGACTGCCTCGCGCCGCTGGGCCAGGCCGTCCTCGTCGGGACGCCCCCCGCGGGGAAGGACTCGCTGGACCTGGACCTCTACGACATCGTCACCTCGGAGAAGGAGATCGTCGGCTCGTTCAACGGCTCGTACACGCTGCCCGTGGCGATCCCGAAGCTCGCCGAACTGGCCGCCCAGGGCAAACTGCAACTCGAACCGATGATCTCGGCGACCCGCCCCCTCTCGGCGGTCACCGAAGCGATGCACGAACTGGAGACCGGGACCGGCATCCGCCAGGTCCTGCTCCCGGACGTCTGATCGATTCCCGCCCCGTCTCGCTTCGCCCCCGCGATGACCGACGAACGGCTCCGCGTCTGCGACGCCGACGACCTCCCGCCCGGCGAGCGCGTGCTCGTCGCGGTCGACGACCGCCCGGTCTGCGTCTGCAACGTCGACGGCGAGTACTACGCCATCGAACACGAGTGCGCCCACCGGGGCGGCCCCATCTGCAGCGGCGAGGTCGAATCCGCCGGTGACGCCGACAGGCGAGCCACCGGGCCGGTCGTCACCTGCCCGTGGCACGGGTGGCGGTACGACCTGGCAACCGGCGACCACCTCGGCGCCGCGGACGCGTCGCTGTGGACGCCCGCGGTCGTGGTGGAAAGCGGCGTGGTGTTTCTCGAGGTCTGAGTGACGCTGGGCCCCGGCGGGCGGGGGCGCCCGAGGAGACGAATGCGCCCGAAAAGTGAGTGCGCCTACTCGACGTAGACGACGCCGTCCTCGACGGTCACGTCGTAGGTGGGGACCGAGACCCGGTCGTCGCCGAGGTGGTCGCCGCTGTCGAGGTCGAACTCCCAGCCGTGCCAGGGGCAGGTGATCGCGGGGTCGCCGTCGGCGGTCTTGCTGGTGCGCTCGCCGGGGCCGGGCCACTCGCCGACCAGGGCGGGGACGACGTCGCCCTCACAGAGGGGCCCCTCGCGGTGCGGGCAGTGGTTCAGCAGCGCGTAGTAGTCACCGTCGACGTTGAAGACGCCGACTTCGTTGCCGTCGACCTCGACGAGCTCGCGCTCGCCCGGTCCGAGGTCGCTCTCGGCGCAGACTTTCACGGGCGCGCTCATATGCCGAACACCTCCTCGGCGTTGCCGCCGAGAACTTTGGCCTGCTCGGCCTCCGAGAGGAACGGGATGTCGGTGATCGAACTCGGCGGGTCGTAGTCCCAGTGGGGGTAATCGGAGGCGTACATGAGCTGGTCGGGCCCGCCCATCGCCTCGATGGTCTTCTCGAAGTACTCCATGTCCCGGGGCTCCTCGATGGGCTGGGTGCCGTAGTAGAGTTCGGCGGCGTACTCGCTGGGTCGTTTCTCCAGCAGGGGCGCCTCCTCGCGGCGCTTCATGAACTCGGCGTCGAGCCGGGCGAGGTAGGCGGGCACCCACATGATGCCGGCCTCCTGGAGGACGAAGTCCAGGTCGGGGAACTTCTCGAGGGTGCCCTGCGCGAGGATGGAGGTGAGCTGGGCCATGTTCGACCAGAGGAACCCCAGCGAGTGCGACTCCATGAACTCCTCGAAGCCCTCGATGTAGAAGTCGTCGAGGCTGGAGCCGCCGGCGTGGAAGATGACGGGGAGGCCGCGCTTCTGGGCGGCCTCGTAGACGACGTCGTAGCGACGGTTGCCCAGCGGGGGCGAGGCGCCGGCGGTGATCATGCAGACGCCGACGACGCCGCGCTCGTCGCCGTAGTCGTCGATGAGTTCGACGGACTCCTCGGGGTCCTGGTGGGGGAGGGGGATGGCGGTGTAGATGCCGTTGTCGGGGTCGAGCACCTGGTCGAGCATGTACTCCATGTAGGCCCGCGCGAGCACCATCGGGCGGCGGTCGTCGGCGCCGATGCGCGAGAACGAGATCATGGTGTGCGAGAGCATGAGGATCTTGTCGATCCCGAGTTTGTCCATCGCGCGCGGGACGTCCTCGGGGGTCATCTCGCGGGTGCGCTCCTCGCGCTTGATCCGGCCATAGTGGTAGTGGTCGGGCGTGTTGGAGGGGGTCACCTTCCCGGGGGCGCCCTTCAGGCGGCGGTGCCAGGGGTCGACCGGGTCGACGTAGTCGGCCAAGTTGTCGATCTCTTCGAGGTAGTGAGCGTCGGTATCGACGACCACGTGATCACTCGACATACTCTCCCGTGCGCCATTGGATACCAAAAGCCTTTCTCCGCGCCTCGTGACAGCACGGCGACGACTGCGGTGGGTTTTGCCGTCCGCCGACCTGCGCCCAGTGGCGACTCCTCCCCTGCCGACTCAGACCCGCTCGATCAGCCGGGCCTTGTACTGGGGTCTGTCGAGCGTCCCGGCGGGCACCACGTCGACGTCGGCCCGGAAGACGAGCCGTTCCCGGAGGGCGGTCTGGACCCGCTCGGCCAGCGCCTCGGCGTCGACGTCGGCGTCGGTCGTGCGCTCGACGGTGATCGGGACCGGGGCGTCGACGTGGGTTTGCCCCTCCGGCAGGTGGATGCGCAGGTGGGCGGTCGTCCCCGGGAGGTCGGCGACGACGCTCTTGACCGCGCTCGGGAAGACGTTCACCCCGCGCACGATGAACATCTCGTCTGTCCGGCCGAGCACGCGGATGCACGCCGTCTCGCGCCCGCACGGGCACTCCTCGGCGACCACCTCGACGCGGTCGCCCGAGCGGAAGCGCACCAGCGGGACGCACTCGCGGTTCAGCGACGTGTAGACGAGTTCGCCGCGGGTGCCGACGGTCCAGGGGAGCGGCTCGCCCGTCTCGGGGTCGAGCAGTTCGGGGTAGGCCGCCCCCTGGCCGGTGAAGTGCATCCCCGTCCGGTGGCGGCACTCCCCCCACAGCGAGATGGAGACGTCGCTGTTGCCCATGCTCTCGGTCAGGACGCAGTCGAACGCCGGCTCGACGCGCTCGCGCACGTCGACCGCGCCCGGCTCGCCGCCGACGAGCATCCGCTCGATGCCGAGGGAGGCGGGGTCGACGTCGCGCTCTCGCACCGCCTCCAGCAGGTACTCCGCGTAGGAGGGGGTCGCGAGCAGCGCAGTCCCGCAGCCGTTCTCGAACAGCGTCAGGACGCGACCGGTGTTTCCCGGGCCGACCGGGGCGATGGTCGCACCCGTCGCGCGGTGGCCGTCGTAGGTCACCGCGCCCGCGAACGGCCCCCCTGCGAGGACGCCGACGACCACGTCCCCACGACCGAGGCCGGCGGCCCGGGCCGCCCGCGCACTCGCGCGCGTCCAGACGTCAAGGTCGGAGTCGGTCAGGCCGACGAAGGTGGGGCGCCCGCTCGTCCCGGAGGTGGAGTAGACCCGCGCGATGTCCGCGGGGTCGCAGGCGCGGTGGCCGCCGAACGGGGGCGCCCGCTCCTGGCTCGTGCGGAGTTCGTCCTTCCGGGTGAACGGCAGGGCCCGCAGGTCCCTCGGCGACTCGACGTCGGCGGGGTCGACGCCGGCCTCTTCGAACTTCCGGCGGTAGAACGGCGTCTCGGCGACCGTCCGGAGCTGGGCGCGGAGGTCGTCCATCGCCTCGCGCTGGTACGCCGGGAGCGAGAGCCGCTCGACCGCGTCGATCTCGGTGGTCACTGGCGCCGGGTTGGGGGGCGGAGGTTGAGGGTTTTTCGACTGCGCTCCGCCAGGGGCGACGATCGGCCGACCGAACAGCCGGCTTCGTCCGCCGTCCCGCGGTCGACGCCCCGGCGGCCGCTCGGGATCGTCGTAACCAGGGGCAACTCTTATGTACCACTGGTCAAATTGGGATAACGATCCGCATGGCACGCGATAGCGATAGTCCCGGTTCGGTGAACAGGCGGCGATTCCTGAAAGCAAGCGGCGGCGTAACGGCGGCCGGCCTCATAGCCGGTTGTTCGGGCAACGGCGGTTCGGGCAGCGACGGCGGCTCCGGTAGCGACGGCGGTTCGGGCAGCGACGGCGGCTCCGGTGGCGATGGCGGTTCCAGTGGATCCGGCGGGGAGAAGACGACACAGAAGTCCGACTTCCCCAACAAGGAGATCAAGTTCATCGTCCCGTACGGGCCTGGTGGCGGGTACGACTTCTACACCCGCACGCTCGCGCAGGTGATGAACGAGAAGGACATCGTCCCCGTGAACGTCAAGGTCGAGAACGTGGAGGGGGCCGGCGGGATCACGGCGACCAACCAGGTGTGGAACGCCAAGGCCGACGGCTACACCAACATGATCATCAACACGGAGTCGTTCGCCATCGCCCAGGTCGCCCGCCCGCAGGCGGCCCAGTACGACCTCCGGAAGATGTCGACCCTGCCGCGCGTGGCGGGGACGCTCCGTGCGGTCGGCGTCTCGACGGACACCGACATCAAGACCTTCAAACAGCTGAACGAGGCGACGAAGAGCGGCGAGGTCAACTGGGGCAACCAGGGGCCGACGACGACCAGCGCCGTCATGGTGAAGGCCCTGGCCAAGCTCGGTGGCAGCGACGTCTTCTCGCTGGACGACTACCTGAACAACTCCGTCACCTTCGACGGGCGGGGAGGCGAGTACACGGCACTCAAGCGCGGGGACACCCACGTGATGACGGGGTCGTACTCCTCGCTGACGAAGTTCGTCGATGCCGGCGACCTCCGGTACGTCCTGGTCTACAACAGCCAGGACAGCTGTCCGGAGGGGACGGGCAACTCCAGCTGTAAGACGTTCAAGTCCTCGGACGTCAAGATCGAGAACACCAAGCAGATCAACGCGATCTCGGGCGGTCCGTTCCACCGCATCTTCGCCAGCTCGCCGGACATCCCGGACGACCGGCACGAGTACCTCTGCGAGAAGGTCACCGAGGCGATCCAGGACCCCCTCTACAAGGAGATGGCCAAGAAGGCCGAACGCCCGATCAAGTACGCCGACTGCGAGAGATCCAACGAGGGGCTGGACAACACCGTCGAGACCTTCATGAACCGGAAGGACCTGCTCAAGGAACTCGGCCTGATGTAGGCCGGGCGGGGCGAACAGCATCGCCGTTCGGATACCCTCTTCGGGCTCTCGGGCTCGCTCTCATATGCACACAAAATAATGCAGACAGAAATCGTACAGGCTTTCGGCATCGCCGCAGGGGTGATCGGGCAACCGCAAAACCTGGTTTTGCTCGCCCTCGCGACCGCGGTGGGGCTGTTCATCGGGATGCTCCCCGGTCTCGGCGGGACCGTCGTGATCGCGTTGCTGATCCCGCTCACGTTCGCCATGGATCCGCTGGTGGCGTTCATGATCCTGGTGGCCGCCAACGGCGGCACCTCCCAGGGCGGCGCGATCACGGCCATCCTGATCAACACCCCGGGCAAGGCACCGAACGCGGCGACGATCCTCGACGGCTATCCGTTGGCACGTCAGGGTCGCGCCGGCGAAGCGATCGGCGCGAGCGCGACGGCGAGCGCGTTCGGCGCCATCCTGGGCATCGCCGTGCTCGTAGTCATGATCCCGTTCATGCTGCAGTTCGTGCTGATGTTCAGTTCGGCGGAGATCTTCTGGCTCGGCATCTGGGGGCTGACGCTGCTGGCGGTCGTCGTCTCGGGCGACGTCGCCAGCGGCCTGATCTCCGGCGCGTTCGGCCTGCTGTTCTCGATGCACGGCGTCCACAACGCGACCGCGCTGGCGCGCTGGACCTACGGGCTGTCGTTCATGCTGGACGGGTTCAAGCTCGTTCCGGCGCTGATCGGGCTGTTCGCCGTCGCCGAGATGATCAACCTGGTCTCCCAGGGCGAACAGATCTCGATGGAAGAAGAGGAGAGCGAGGAGGGGGAGATCCTCGAGGAGGAGCTCCAGGGTCGGTTCCAGGGGGCGAAGGCGGTGTTCGTCCACTGGTCGATCTTCCTGCGCTCGGCGCTGATCGGGACGTTCATCGGCGCCATCCCCGGCGTCGGCGGCACCGCCGCCAACTACGTGGCCTACTTCCAGGCCGTCCAGACCAGCGACAACCCCGAGACGTTCGGGACCGGTGACATCCGCGGCGTCATCGCCAGCGAGGCCAGCAACGACGCCAAGGAGGGCGGCGCCTACATCCCGACGCTCGGGTTCGGCGTCCCCGGGAGTTCGAGCATGGCCGTGCTGTTCGGGGCGTTCCTGCTGCACGGCATCACCCCCGGGCCGCTGCTGATGCAGAACCACCTCGACGTCGTCGGTATCGTCGTCCTCTCGGCGCTGGTGAGCAACGTCGTCTCCAGCATCTTCGGGATGGCGACGGCCAACCAGCTGACCAAACTGACCCAGATCGACATCATGTACCTCGCCCCGATGGTCATCGGCGTCGCGTTCTTCGGGTCGTACGCGCTGCAGAACAACGTGTACAACCTGGCGATCACGGCGTTCTTCGGCGTCCTCGGGTTCGTCATGATCAAGATCAACATGTCCCGGGTGCCGATGATCCTCGGGATGGTCCTGGGACCGATCGTCGAGACGGAGTTCTTCCGGGCGCTGCAGATCTCCGGGAACGACTACGCGATCTTCGTCAACCAGCCGCTCGACTGGATCCTCATCCTGCTGATCCTGATCGGGCTGTTCCTGCCGTACATCAGGGGCTTCGTCCGCAATCGCGGGGTGACGTCATGAGCAACGTGACCGCCGAGGAGGAGGCCGGCGAGGACACCGGGGCCATCGACGGGATCGTCACCCGCCTCAACGCGATCGAGGGTCGCAAGTACGTCCTGGCGTTCTACGGCTTCCTGCTGATCTGGTTGCTCTACCTGCTCGGCACCTCGCTGCCGTGGCGCTGGACCGACAAGCTGTTCCCGCTCATCGCGGGCGTTCCCGCGCTGGTGCTGATCCTGATGAAGATCGCCAAGTACGGCTTCCCGGAGCGCTACGAGGCGCTGAAGCCGGAGGTCCCGACGCCGGCCGGGGACGAGGAGGCCGAGAGCACCCTCGAGGAGACCTACCAGGAACTCAGGGAGGGCGCCGACGCCGCGCGCCCGCGCAAGGACCAGATCGCCTACTCGCTGCGGATGATCTCGTGGGCGCTCGCGCTGCCGCTGCTGATGTACCTCATCGGCTTCAGCAACGCGCTCCCGCTGTTCATCTTCGCGTTCGGGCTGCGCTTCTACGACTCCCTGCGGCAGACGGTCCTGGTCACGGTCGTGTTCACGACGCTGATGTTCGGGTTCTTCTACGTCATCATGAAGATCCCGCTGTGGAACAGCGCCCTCGGGGTTCCGAGCCTCGCGAAGCTGCTCGGCATCGCCTGAACCGGCCCGCGACCCCTTCTCTGCGGCGATACATTGATTAGCGGTCGCCGACGCCCCGGCGTATGGCCCAGCCACTCACCGTCGGCGTCGTCGGCGCCGGCGACATGGGACTGCCGATGATCCGCAACCTCGTCGACGCCGGGGTAGCCGTCGTCGCGTTCGATCCGGACGCCGAGGCCAGCGCCGCGGCGGCAGACGCGGGGGCGACCGTCGAATCGACCCCCGAAGCAGTCGGCGCCGCCGCCGACGTCGTCTTCGTGGTCGTGCCGACGGGCGAGCACGCCCGCGCGGCGACGACCGCTTCGGACGGCGTGTTCGCCGACGCCGGCGAGTGCGTCGTCGTGGTCAACAGTTCGACGCGCCCCTCCCTGCCGATCGATCTCCAGGCCGAGGCCCCGGCGGGCGTGACGGTCCTCGACGCCCCGATGTGCCGCGGGGCGATGGCCGCCGAGGCCGGCGAGATCCTCTTTCTGGTCGGCGGCCCAGACGAGGCGATCGAGCGCTGCCGACCCGCCTTCGAGGCCTGCGGCGAGCTGGAGGTCCTCGGCGGCCTCGGCGCCGGCCAGGTCGGGAAGACCTCGAACAACCTCCTGATGTGGATCTCGATCCTGGCCGACTACGAGGTGCTCAGGCTGGCCGAGCGCCTCCCCGTCGAGGTCGACCCGCTACGCCTCCGGGAGGTCCTGCCGAAGTCCAGCGGCGACAACTGGGCGATCCGCCGGGGCAACTGGGAGGGCCTGCGACTGAGCTGGCCCGAGAAGGACCTCGCCATCGCGCTCGACCTCGCCGACGAGGCCGACGCCCCCATCCCCGTCTCGGGGCTGGCCTCCCAGCTGATGAAGGACCTGGCGGTCGAGGACCTCTCGGCGTTCTACTTCGACGACTCTGATTAACGCCCGTGGCCGTTATGCGGCCGCGGGAGTCGGGCCCTCGACGGCTCACCGATCTGGATACGCCTGCGTCCCGCCGTGGGTGTTGCGAGCGACGAGCGAGGCGACTGCGGCGCGGTCGCCGTCGACCTCCCGGGTCGACTCGTCGTAGCGCAGCACCGTCAGGTCGAGGCAGGCCCGGAGGAGGTCGTTCGACCGCAGCCGGTAGCGGTCGCCGCTGGGCCCGCGCTCGACCGGCTCGGTCGTCCGGAGGTGGTGTTCGTACAGCAACACCCCGTCGGGGGCCAGCGCCTCCTTGAGATCGGGGAGTCGGTCGAGCGCGGCGAAGAAGCTCACCGTGATCACGTCGTACTCGCCGGCGGGAAACGCGTAGTCGTCGACGTCGGCGGCGATCCACGCCACGTCGACGCCGCGCTCGTCGGCGCGGGCCCGCGCCGTCTCCAGCGCCGCCGGCGCGACGTCGATGGCGTCGACGTCGTACCCCCGTTCGGCGAGGAACAGGGCGTTCCGTCCCTGGCCCGTCGCCACGTCGAGCGCGCGGCCGGTCGGGTGCCAGTCGACGTGTTCCTCCAGGAGCGGCGACGGGTACTCGCGCGGGTCGTACTCGCCCGAGGCGTAGCGTTCGTTCCAGCGCTCTCGTTCCATGTCCCCGACAGCCCGTCGAGGGAGAAAAGCGATAGGGTGCCGACCGCAGTATCCCCGCCTACTCTGCGGGCGTGAACTTCACGCCGTAGCGCGGGACGCCCTCCTGCTGGTAGATCCGCCGGACCACGGCGTCGACCGCGTCGCCGACGGCGACGTCCTCGGGGTCGCAGTCGGTGAGCTGGGCGGGCAGTTCGACGCTGCCCTGGCCGTCGTCGAGTTCGACGATGACCACGCCGAAGGCGCCGTCGCGGTCCTGCTGGGGGACGAACTCCGGCGGCGCGCCGCCCTGGCCGATGATGGTCAGCGCCTTCACCGTGCCCGTGCGGGGCATCTCCGTGCGCTCGAACGTGACCAGTTCGTGGCAGGCCGGGCAGGCGCCCTCCGGCGGGAAGGCGTAGGCGCCGCACTCGGGGCAGACGCCCGCGGCGAGGCGGTAGCGCTGGTCGAGCGAACGCCGCCAGGAGGGCAGCGAGACGTGGGCGCCGCCGCCGGCGACCTCGCCCTCGACGACGTAGCCGCGCTCGCGGACGTAGGTCGCGTAGGAGACGGGCTCGCCGCCACCGATGGCGGTCTCGGCGAGATCAGACTCCAGTGCGCCCTCAAGGGCGAACGCGGTCGTCGACCCGCCGCCACCGAAGAACGCGGCCACGGTGGTCGCGTCGGCCTCGACGGCCTCCGCGGCGGCGACGATGCCCAGCGGGACCGTCGCGGTCCCGGCGTCGCCGACCTGGTCGACCACCGTGCCGCGGTGGACCGTCTCCGAGTCGAGCGGGACGTCGCTCGTGATGCGGTAGGGGATGCCGCCGTCGGGCTGGTGGATCGCCGCCGCGGCGACCGACTCGAGGTCGACGTCGAGGCCGGAGAGCGCCGCCGTGACCGACTCGCGCATCGCCGAGCGCTGGTAGGTCGTGATGTCCAGGGTCTCGACGTCCTCGCCGTGCTTGGTCCGGAAGCGGATGCCCGGGTACTCGTCGCTGTGGTGGGCGACGTCGCCGATCTCGACGGCGGGGTCGTCACCGATCAGGAGTGCGACGCCCGCGGCGCCGAAGGCGTGGTCGCTGCTCGCCGGGTCGCCCTCGGGGGCGTCGGCGGCCACCGCCAGCGCCGGTCCCTCCGCGGCGAGGGCGTCCTCGATGACCTGCGCGGCGCTGGCCGGACTGGCCGTCGCCGTGCGCGTCGCGGCGTCGTTCGGGGCGCCGAGCGCCTTGATCAGTCGCGGGGCCAGTTCCTCCTCTTCGAGCGGCGGGGTCGTGGTCGCGAGCCCGACGAAGCCGACGTCGGCGGCGTCGACGCCGGCGTTCGAGAGCGCTTGCTCGGCGGCCGCGAGGCCCATGGTGACGGCGTCCTCGTCGGCGCCGGCGACGGCCTTCGCCTCGACGCCGCTGGCCTGGAAGTGGCCCCAGGCGTCGCTCACCTCGTCGCCGTCGATCCGGAAGCGCGGGACGTGGACGCCCGCGGCGACGATGCCGCGGCTCATGCCTCACCCCCCTCCTTCTCGAGGATGGTGACGGTCACGCCGCCCCCCGACCCGCCCACGTTGTGGGTGAGCCCGCGGCGGGCGCCTTCGACCTGCACGTGGCCGTCGCCGGTGAGCTGCTCGAAGGCCTCGTTGATCTGGCCGGTCCCGGTCGCGCCGATGGGGTGGCCCTTGGACTTGAGGCCGCCGGAGGTGTTCACCGGCAGTTCCCCGTCGGCGTCGGTGAACCCCTCCTCCAGGAGGCGCCCGGCCTCGCCGCGCTCGCAGAAGCCCAGGTCCTCGTAGGCCAGGAGTTCGGCGATGGCGAAGCAGTCGTGGACCTCCGCGAAGTCGATCTCCTCGGGGACGTCCGCGAGGTCGATGTCGGCCTGTGCGTAGGCGCTGGCGGCGGCCTTCCGGCTCGCCGGGATGCCGACGAACTCCTCGCGCTGGAACAGGCCGACCCGCCCGGAGGCGGCGCCGATGCCCGCGACGCGGATCGGCTCGTCGAAGAACTCCCGGGCGACGTCCTCGCTGACGACGATGGCCGCGCTGGCGCCGTCGGTGGTCGGACAGCAGTGATAGAGGTTGAGGGGCTCGGCCACCATGGGCGCGTTCTTCGCGTCCTCCAGCGAGCACTCGAAGCCGAGCTGGGCGTTGGGGTTCTGCGCGCCGTTGGCGTGGTTCTTGACCGCGACCCGCGAGAGGGCCTCGTCGTCGACGCCGTACTCCTCGAGGTAGGCCGAGGCCATCTGGGCGTAGACGCCCGCGAAGGTCGTCCCCGCCATGCGCTCCCACTCGGTCTCGCCGCTGACGCCGAGCCACCACTTGGTGTGGTCCGAGGAGGTGTCGGTCATGACCTCGTAGCCGCCCGCGAGCGCGACGTCGACCATGCCGGACTTGACCGCCATGACGGCGTCGCGGAAGGCGTATCCGCTGGCAGAGCAGGCGTTCTCGACGCGCGTGGTCGGGATGCCGTGCAGCCCGACGTGTTCGGTCACCGCCGGGGCCGACAGACCGATCTGCCGCCCGCCGACGCCGAGGGTGCCGAGGTAGGCCTCCTCGATGCGGTCCGGATCGAGTTCGCCCGGGACGCTGTCGAGCGCCCGCTCGTAGGCGGTCTCGAACAGCGACCGGTAGGTCTCGTCGGGGAACGAGCCGAACGGAGACTGTCCGGCGCCGATGAGATATGCATCTGGCATACGTAGACAGCGCCCGCCGCGCTACAAAAATCCACAGGTCACGGCTGTTCAGGCCCGTTCGTTCGTGGCCCCTGTTGGCCCGGCTCAGTAACGCAATTCCGTTGCGGATGGCTTCCGGTCAGCCTCGCCGAAACCCGTCATATTTAGCGCATGGCCGTGAAACGGCAAGTAGAGATGGAGTACAACGGTCCGACAGACCTGTTCATCGACGGAGCGTGGGTGGCCGCCGAGAGCGGCGACGTCATCGAGACGGTCGACCCGGCGACGGAGGAAGTGTACGCGACGGTTCAGAGCGCCGGCGCCGAGGACGTCGACCGCGCGGTCGAGGCCGCAGAGCGCGCCGCCGCACGCGACAGCGAGTGGCGCTCGCTCGGGCCCTCCGAGCGCGGCGAGCTCCTCCGGGACTTCGCGGACGAACTGGAGGCCGACAAGGAGGAGATCATCATGGTCGAGTCCCACGACAACGGCAAGACGCCGTTCGAGGCGAAACTCGACGTCGAGTTCGCCATCGACTCGTTCCGCTACTACGCCGGCTGGACCGACAAGGTCCTCGGCAACACGATCCCGGTTCCGGGCGACCGCATCGACTACACCCGCCGCGAGCCCCTGGGCGCGACCGCCCACATCGCGCCGTGGAACTACCCGTTCCAGCTCGCGGGCCGCAGCCTCGCGCCCGCGCTGGCCGCCGGCAACTCGGCGGTCCTGAAGCCCTCGAGCACCACGCCGCTGTCGGCGCTGTACTACGCTCGCGCGGCCGACCGCGCCGGGTTCCCCGACGGCGTGCTGAACGTCATCCCCGGGTCGGGCAGCACCGCCGGCAGCGCCCTGGCCGAGCACCCCGGCATCGAGCACATCGCGTTCACGGGCTCGACGGGCGTCGGCAAGGGCATCATGGAGCAGGCCTCCCAGAACGTCACGGGCGTCACGCTCGAACTCGGCGGCAAGGGGCCGAACATCGTCTTCCCCGACGCCGACCTCGAGCAGGCGTGCAACGGCGTCCACTACGGCATCTTCATGAACGCCGGGCAGATGTGCTGGGCCGGCTCTCGCCTACTCGTCCACGAGGACGTCGCCGACGAGGTGGTCGAGACGGTCGTCGAGCGCGCCGAGGCCACGCCCCTCGGTAGCGGCATCGACGACGACGGCCGGATGGGCCCGGTCGTCGCCGACTGGCACCGCGAGGACGTCCTCGACTACATCGAGACCGGCGTCGAGGAGGGCGCCACCGTCGCCACCGGCGGGCAGATTCCCGAGGACAAGGACACCGGCTACTTCCTGGAGCCGACGGTACTGACCGACGTCACCAACGACATGACCGTCGCCCAGGAGGAGATCTTCGGCCCCGTGCTGGTCGTCATCGAGTTCTCCGACCGCGAGGAGGCCATCGAGATCGCCAACGACTCGCCGTTCGGCCTCAGCGCCGGCGTCTGGACGAACGACTTCGACACGGCCCACACGGTCGCGGAGTACCTCGACTACGGGATGGTCTCGGTCAACGAGTACCCCCAGACGTTCCCGCAGACCCCCTTCGGCGGCTACAAGGAGTCCGGCTACGGCCGCGAGCAGGGCACCGAGGCGCTGCAGGAGTACACCCAGGTCAAGAACGTCAACCTGAACATCGAGTAATCGGTTCTCGCGGCCGATTTTACGGTTCTCTGCCGAACGTTTCCGTGTGAGAAGCGGTATTGGCGATTCGGACTGCCTTGCAGAGCCCTCTCTACGACAATTCCGCTCTGATTCGGACTGCCGTGCAAAGCCCTCGCTACGACAATTCCGCTCTGTTTCTGAATGCCTTGCAAAACCCTCGCGCTCTCGCCCTTTGCGAGTCCACCAGGACAGCACCGCAGCTATCTCCCCACTCCTCCC
>JBDGUA010000053.1:14987-26391 GCA_042216345.1 Haloferacaceae archaeon | reverse complement strand
CAATCCCGGAAAGACTTCAGTTGAGGTGTGACAATGATTCTGTGACGCCCTCGTACCAGGCTCAAGGACGACGTCCACTGCAGTTCCGTTCTGGGTTACGTGGGCCACGTTGTCCTGATTTGCGAGCAACTTCTCCTCCCATGTGGCTGCCGAAAGGTCGGTAGGAACCGTTATCGTGATGTTACCGGTTTCGTTTTTGACTACGACTGTGCGTGTATTTGGACTTACGGCTTGCGCAGTTAGAACGGTCTGTGGACCCCCGGCATCGACGTCGCCCGTGAGCGTGACGAGTGAGATTTGTTCTCCCTGTATGAGGGTCTGGTCGGTGAGTATCACGATTTCATTCGGGCCGTAAGGTGGGTTCGTCGATTCGTTGACCGGACGATAGATGACGCTTGCGTCGTAGACAACCGGGGGAACCCGTATCTCGTTATAGTCTGTGTCGAACCGTATCGATGTCGTCTCATACGAGTGGGGACCACCCGTCCAGTAGGTACGCGTGTTCCCGGGTTCACTCTCCACGGCAGACGCGTTGTTGATGGTCAGCGGTGCGGATTCACTCGTTCTGATCCGATTTCCTGGTGGACCCGGATTGATTGTGAGTATCCGCGGTGGATACGTGACACCGGTTTTGATAGTCGTCCCGACGGAGGTCCCCCGAGACGCTGCGTATCCGACGTTGGTCCGGAGGTTCATCATATCCGACGTGGCGCTGAGGTAATCGTTGAATTCGACGCGGCCATTCTCTGCCGGAACCACGTTGGCCTGATAGAGTGAGAGGGAGAGGATGAGTATGCCGAAGATGAGGATCGCACCGATCTGAATAGACTGGCCTCGTTCTTCATCCCGGATGGACATACGTTGCCTCGGATAGCGGGGAATATAGGCGTTTTGGAACGTACTGTAAGTATATCGACGGAAACTTTCATCTCGTTCCCTTCACAGACACGCTCCCGCAAAGGCAGAATACTCGTCAGAGTGGTCCAGCGCTGACCACCTCAGGACAGGTCGCCTCCCACCCGCCCGGTGATCGCCCGGAGGCCGACGAACGCCGCGACCGCGAGGACGACGTAGCCGGCCACCGCGAGGGTCGGGACCGGCCCGCCACTGCCGATGGCCAGTCGCGCGGCGACGTTCGCGGGGTTGCCCGGCAGCAGCGACGCGACGCCGAACAGGAACAGCACTCCGGTCGAGTAGATCAGTTGCGCCGCGCGCCGGCTGCCCGACGGGAGCGAGACGGCAATCCCCATCGAGACGACGAGCGTTGCGAGCGCGGTCACGAGGACCAGCAGCGCCACCGGGTTATGGATCGCCGTCCCGTTGAGCCACAGCAGCGCCAGCCACAGCGCCGCCTGCGCGGGTGCCAGCGCCACCGCCGCGAGGAGTTTCCCCTCGACGATGCCCTGCAGCGACACCGGGGCGACCCGCAGCAGTTCGAGGGTGCCGCGCTCGAACTCCTCGGTCATGGAGTCGACCGCCAGTGCCCCGCCGATGAACACCGGCAGGAGCAACAGCAGCGGGAGCAACACCGTGTAGGTGAAGCTGTAGTACGGGCTCGACTGGGCCTCCGGCGGCAGCGCCAGCGAGTC
This sequence comes from Haloferacaceae archaeon, assembly GCA_042216345.1. Lineage (GTDB taxonomy): Archaea > Halobacteriota > Halobacteria > Halobacteriales > Haloferacaceae > JBDGUA01. The sequence continues at coordinate 24,802 of JBDGUA010000053.1, read as the reverse complement.
GAACGAGAGATACTCGGCGCGCTGGCGGCGCTCAGTGCGCTCCAGTTCCCGTAGCGCGTCCCGAACCTGGACGACGATCAGCGTCGTCTGCAGGTTCGAGGTCGGTGCCAACGCCTCTACGTGAATCCGGTCGCCCCGCATCTCCGTCACCAGTATCGCGTCCTCGCGGCCGTGTTGGAAGGACCGACGGGCCGAGGACTCGTCGGTGTAGGTGGTGACGTCGATGCCGCCGGCCGCGTGGGTCGCCTCCTGGAGGTCGTCGACGGCGTCGCCTGTGACCCCCACGTCGACCGTGTAGCTACCCGCCATCTGGTCGGGCGAGTACAGCGACACCAGTCCGACCACCAGGAACGACGAGAAGGCGGCGATGAACAGCTGGATCGCCAGCGCCAGCACGATGGTCTTCTCCCGGCGGAGGACCGCGAGTTCTCGTCCCGCGATGGTGAGACGAGCGTCACCCAAGGATGACCACCACCGTGAGGTTGTAGAGGGCGTGGACCGCCGTCGCGACCACCAGGGTGCCGAGGTACCACCGCCGGTCAGTGCGGGAGGCACCGATGGCGGTGATCGCCGCCGTCACCGCGTGCAGGACCAGCGGGGCGACCACCAGCGCCGCAGTCGTACCGATGCCGATCCCCGCCGGGGCAAACGCGGCCCGACCGAGCGCCACCTCGGGGAGTCCGACCACCTGGACGATGGCGGTGAGCTTCTCGCCGAGGAAGAATCCCAGTCCGGAGAGCGCGCCGAGGCCGAGCGCCGAGGCGACGCTCCGCTCGAAGCGCCCCTTCGAGAACCCGGCGTAGACGTGTGCGCTCTTGGCCACCTCCTCGATGGCGGCGATGGTAGCGAGCAACAGCGGCAGCGACACGCCGAACGGGAGGACGAACAGCACCGCGACAGCCAGGAGTTCGGCGATGAAGACAAAGGGGATGACCAGCGCGCTGACCAGCGCCACCGACCACCGCCCGGAGAGCCGCGCATCCAGCGCGTCGAGGAACTTCAGCGGAACGGGCCGCTGGGTGAACATGTCCTCCTCGCGGTAGACCCCTGTCCCGAGGAGGAACAGCAGCCCCGCGGAGAGGAGGAACGGCCCCGTCGAGAAGGCGACCTCCCCGGCCGTCGCGCCTGCACCCTGGAGGTCACGGACAACCAGCGTCAGCGGCGAGATGAGCGCGATGGGCGTCACCTCGGTGAAGATGGCCGGGACGAACGTGTAGCTGCTCAGGAAGACAGAGATGGTCACCGTGACGAAGGTGAGTTCCTTGAACGACCGGGCGAACATGCCGCCGACGAACGTCGCCGCCAGGTAGACCAGCGCGACTGGGACCACCGCGACGACCGAGAGGAGGCCGCCACCGACGGCGGCCGCGATCAGCGCTGTGACCGCGACCAGCGCCGTCAGGTACGGAAGGGTCTTGCCGGCCACGATGTCACCGGGAGCGATCGGTGCGACCAGCAGCAGTTCGCCGCGGCGGTTGACCCGCTCGTCGAGCACGGAACTCCCGTACGCCTGCGTGACGAAGTTCATCGGGATCAGAAAGACGAACGCCAGCAGCAGCGACGAGAAGGGGAACGGCGGCTGGATGTCGGCGGGCGACCCCGACTGGCCGGTTCCGAACAGGCCACCGCCTCCGATGCTCGGGACCGCCAATGGTCCCCCGGATCCGAAGAGGCCGCCCGAACCGCCATCATCGGCGGCCCCACCGCCCCCACCGACGCTGCCCTGCCCCGCCGCAGGCGTCGGTGTCGCCGTCGACGTTCCCCCCGTCGTCGCGCCGTCGCCGCCGGTACCGGCGTCAGCGCCCGTTCCCACCTCGAGCTCGCCGCGCTCGACGTACTGGAGGGTGACGATCACCGGAAACGCGGCGCTCTGGTTGCGCTCCTCGGCCATCCGACGGTTGTTGTAGTCGGCCACCGCGCCCCGGAGCGCCGACAGCGCGGCCCGACCCTTCCGGGAGTCGACCGCGAGGACGATTCCCCGGTCGAGAATCTCGCTGGCCGCTGCGGCGGAGGTCCCACCTGGCGCGGCGAGGGTGACCCGGAGGGTGCCGTCGTCGACGACGGGATCCGGCGGGACCAGCACCTCGAGGTCGCCGCGCGCGAACGCCGCAGGTTCGGCGGGCGCCGCGTCGAGGGACGCCCTGTCGGCGACCGCCGGCCGGTAGACCGACCCCTCGTCGACGCCGACCCGGTAGATGTCGCCGTCGAGGGCGACCCCGCCGCCGACCGAGGCGGCGGCGCCGACGACGCCCGCCCCGACGACCAGGGCGACGACCGCCAGCACCACCGTCCGGCGGTCGACGCCAGCGACGCCGCGGGAGACCTCCCAGCGGGCGATCCGGGCGACGGCACGACCGTGGGCTCGGAGTCGAGCGCCGACCCCGTTCGATTGCGGCGAATCGTTCGCTCGTGGCGAGCCGCTCCCTGCACTCGACCGTTCAGCCCCCTGTGGCGACGGGCCGTCGCTCACTGTTGCCCTCGCTTCGGTCTCGGGGATCGCTCCTCGTCACTGTCGGATTCGCTCGACCGTTCAGCGCTGCTCCCGCCCTCGCCCCTGCCCCCGCCCGATTGGTCACCCGTCCCATCGGTCGGTCGCCCGGCGAGTTCGAGGAAGATGTCTTCCAGACTCGGCTCCTCGGTCCGGATGTCGTCGATCTCGCCGCCCGCGTCGCGGGCCCGTTCGCGGATGGTCTCGACCTCGGCCATGTCGTCGACGATCCGGTGATAGCGGCCGTCGACGGGTTCGGCACCTTCGACGGGTTCGGCGCTCGCAATTGGTTCGGCGCCCTCGACGGGGACGGTGGTGAAGACGTGGTAGGCGGTCCGGCCGTGCTGGGCGCGGATCTCCTCGACGCTGCCGCGGGCGATGATCTCGCCGCGGTTCATGATCACTATCCTGTCGCAGACGCTCTCGACGTGGTAGAGGTTGTGGGCGCTGAAGACGACCGTCTTGCCCTGGTCTGCCAGATCCCGGGTGAACTCGAGGACGTAGTTGGTCGTCAGGGGATCGAGACCGCTGGCGGGTTCGTCGTAGATCAACACGTCGGGGTCGTTCACCAGAGAGCGGGCGATGGCTACCTTCCGCTTCATCCCCTTCGACATGTCGCCGAGGCGTCGCCGGCGGAACTCCAGGTCGAGGCGGTCGAGGACGTCCTCGATGCGCTCGTTCGCCACCTCGCCGGGGACGTCGTAGAGGTCGGCGAAAAAGCGGAGGTACGAGCGCGGCGTCATGTCCTCGTACAGTGGGGACTCCTCGGGAAGGAAGCCGAGGTGGCGGCGCATCGCCGGGTCGTCGGCGTCGAAGCCGGCGACGCTGGCGGTCCCTCCCGACGGCTCGATCAGTCCCGAGAGCATCTTCAGCGTAGTCGTCTTGCCGGCCCCGTTCGGGCCGACGATTCCAAAGATTTCGCCCTCCCCGACCTCGAAGGTGCTGTCGGCGACCGCGACGAACTCGCCGTAGGTCTTGCGGAGGTTCTCGACCTCGATCATCGTTCCCGAGAACGACCGGCCGCCTGATAAATCCGCAGCCCACGAGCGAGAATATTTGGCCACCGCGGCGACCGGGACCGCCGAGTCAACTGTGGGGGGTCCGCGGCGACTGGAACCCCCAGGTCACCTATGGGAGGCTTCCCGGTGGCAGGGACCGCCCCGTCACCTCAGGGCCAGTTGCCGGAGTCGGTGTAGGCGTCGACGACGCGCTGGATGGCGACGACGTAGGCCGCAGTGCGGAAGTTCGGCAGGTCGAGGGTCTCGTAGGCCTCCACCATGTCGTCGAACGACGAGACGATGATCTCCTCGAGTTCGTCGTTGACGCGCGCCTCGTCCCAGTAGAAGCGCTGGCGGTTCTGGACCCACTCGAAGTACGAGACCGTGACGCCACCCGCATTCGCGAGGATGTCCGGGAAGACGTGGACGTCACGCTCGGTCAGCACGTCGTCGGCGTCGGGGGTCAGCGGCCCGTTCGCGGCCTCGACGACCACGTCGGCCTCGACGTCTCGCGCGAGGCCGCCGTCGATGGCGTTCTCCAGGGCCGCGGGGACGAGGAGGTCGACATCGAGGGTGAGGAGGTCCTCGTTGGTGATCTCCTTCTGGGTGCCCGCGTAGCCGACGACCGAACCCGTCTCGTTCTTGTGCTCCTTGACCGCGACGGGGTCGAAGCCCTCGGGGTTGTAGATACCGCCCGAGGAGTCGGACACCGCCACGACGGAGGCGCCGAGTTCGTCGACGAGTTTCGCCGAGATCCAGCCGGCGTTGCCGTAGCCCTGGACCGCGACGGTGGCCTCAGAGATGTCCTCGCCGAGGTAGTCGAACGCCTCGCGGGCGGTGATGATCGTCGAGCGACCGGTGGCTTCGACGCGGCCCTCGCTCCCGCCGGTGTCGAGGGACTTGCCCGTGACGACTCCCGGTTCGGTCTTGTTCTCGAGGGTCTCGTAGGTGTCCTTGATCCAGTTCATCTCCCGTTGGCCCGTGTTCACGTCGGGCGCGGGGACGTCCTTGTCCTCGCCGATCAACGGGCGCAGCTCCGTGGCGAACGACCGCGTGATGCGCTCGAGTTCGGCGGTGCTGTACTCGCTGGGGTCGATGACGATGCCGCCCTTCCCGCCGCCGAAGGGGATGCCGACGACTGCGCACTTGTATACCATCCACCCCGAGAGGGCCTTGACCTCGTCGCGGGTTACCCCTGGGTGGTAGCGGATGCCCCCCTTGTATGGCCCGCGGTCGCCATTGAACTCCGAGCGGAACGCCTTGAAGCGCTCCAGGCTTCCGTCGTCCATGCCCACCGAGAGGTTCAGTTCGAGGACGCGCTCTGGATGTTTCAGTCGGGTGACCACGTCTCCGTCGACGTCGAGATACGCCGCGGCGTCGTCGATCTGTTCCTGCAGGCTCTCGAATGGATTGGCCTCGCCTGACATGCCCCTCAGTCTTGTGTACTGACGTTTAGTAATATCGAATTATTAGGGTGTCGACCAATACCACTGTTCTCACTATCTCTCATATTCCCCTTGACGCGTTTCGTTTCAGGGTACGAATCCTGTAATCCGACCGAAACGGTGGGTGAGAGGGGAGTTCATCGTTCGAAGTGAGAGAGGAGTTCACCGTCCGAATTTCTGTATATATGTGATTATATTCACTAGACGATAAATATTATGTGCATCGCCGGGAAAGTCCTAGTCGTGTTCGACGTCAAAACCCCCCCGAAGAAGGAATACGAATGCCTGAACTGCGGCGAGATTACGACACGCGAACACAACCCAATTGAGTGCCCGTCCTGCGGCGGGGGCCTCCAGGGACGAGCGATGTCGCTCGAGTAACCGCGCGTTCCGAAACCTCATCGGCGACGGACCGGCGCAGGCCGATTACGGCTCCCGGAGTCTCGTCGAATACTGAGCGTTTCTCGCTTGCGGCGGGCACGGCAGCGACGCGTCGCCAGCAGTGCGGCACCGAGTGGCACCGACACGCCAGTCGCCACGCCGAAATCCCGACTGTTCTGCTCGGTCTCGGTCGCCGCTGGTCAGTCGAGCGCGGCCTCGAGTCGACCGATCAGGTCGGCGTTACCAAGGTGGACGGGGACGCGGTCGTGGAGCCCGTCGGGTTCGACCTCGAGCAGCGACCGTTCGCCGTCGGAGGTGGCCCCGCCGGCGCACTCGATCACGTAGCCGACCGGATTGCCCTCGAACTGGAGGCGGAGTTTGCCGTTCGGCGCCGACGAGAGCGCCGGGTAGGCGAAGACGCCGCCGTAGGTGAGAACCTGGTTGACGTCGCCGATCATCGACCCGCCGTAGCGCAGTTTGAGTTCGTCCTCGATCTCGTTCGCGTAGTCGGCGAAGTCGGCCGGCCAGTCGGGGACCCGACCGCCGAACCCGTAGACGACCGGGTCCTCAGGGAGGGTGACCGCTTCCTCGACGACTTCGCGCTCGCCGTCGTCGACGACGTACTCGGTGACGACGCCGCCCTGGGCGACGGCCATGGTCGTGATCGGGCCGTACAGCACGTAGGCGGCGGCGACCAGCTCCCGGCCCGGCGCCGGCAGCGGGGCGTCGTAGACGCCGACGATGGTCCCCATGGTGTTGTTCGACTTCAGGTTCGAGGAGCCGTCCAGCGGGTCGAGCGCGACCGAGAGCCCGGTACCGACGTCGATGGCCTCCTCGCGCTCCTCGCTGGCGTAGGTGCCGACACCGTCGACGGCGCCGAGGCGGTCGCGCAGCAGGTCGTCAGCGTAGGCGTCGGCCTCGAGCTGGGTCTCCCCGGAGGGGTTTTCGGTGCCCTGGGCGACCCGCCGACCGGGGAGGCTCGCGCGAATTTCGGGTGCCGTTGCGGCGACGGTGTCGAGGATCTCGTCGACTGTAGACATTGGGTGGAATCGTAGTCCGCAGTGGTGGGGTCGGGTTGGGTGAGGTGCGTCCGCTCAGTCGTCGCTCGTCGCGCCGGCCTCCCCGGGCGCCTCGACGCCGAGGGCGTCCTCGGCAGTCTGCTCCTCGAAGATGACCTTCTCGAGCGCGTCGAGGATGCCCTCCGGGTCCTCCCGCTGGAAGACGTTCCGGCCCACGGCGAGGCCGGCGGCGCCGGCGTTCATCGCGCTCTCGACGGTCTTGAGGAACTCGTAGTCGGAGGTCTTCGAGCCCCCGGACATGACGACCTTGGTGTCGGCCGCGCTCTGGACGGCCCACTCCATGGCCGCCTGGCTGCCCGGGTACTTGACCTTGGCAATGTCGGCGCCGAGTTCCAGCCCCAGGCGGGCCGCGTAGGCGATGGTGTCCGCGCTGGTGTCGTTCTTCAACCCCTGGCCGCGCGGGTACGACCACATGACGACGCCCATGTCGTGCGCACGGGCATCTTCCTGGGCCCGCCGGAACTCCTCGGCCATCTCGACTTCGCTGTTCGAGCCGCCGTAGAGGGTGAAGCCGATGGCGTCGGCGCCCAGTTCGTCGGCGTACTCGACCGAACAGTTGACCGCGGAGTCCGGCTCACCCATCCAGAGGTTCGAGGTGCCGTTGAGTTTCAGCAGGAGCGTCACCTCGTCCTCGTAGTCGGGGTAGTGGGCCTCGGCGACCCCCTTCTGGACGGCCAGCGCCGTCACGGCGTCGTGGGTCGCGACGTCGAAGACGACCGCCGGGTCGGTCGACTCGGGGACCGGCTCGAAGTCGACCGGGCCGTGTTCGAGGCCGTGGTCGTACGCCAGGATCAGTGCCTTACCGTCGCGCGTGATCGCGGAGTCGGCGTCGGGCTTCATCTATCCGTGTGTCGGTGGAATCGAGACATAAATCATGCGGCTCTCCCCCGGGGTACTGTTCAGATAAGACTGGAAGGAACGAATTAGTGAATGCGGTGACCTCGAAAGCCCCCGCGCTCTCGACTCCCACGGCTCGCTGCGGTCCTCGTCGCTCCCTGCGGTCGCTCCTGCGGTCCTTGCGTCGCCGGGGTTCGTCGAGAGCGCGGCCCCTTTCAACCCCACCCATGTCGGTTGGACGGGCCAGCCATCGCTTATCTGAACACTGCCCCCCGGGCACCGACGGATCAACGGGCCATCGTGTCCAAGCGCCTCTAGCACTCCGGCAGGGTCCGTATCGATCCGCGAGTAGTTCGGCGATCCGCGGGTAGTTCGGCGACCCGCGGCTCAGTTGTACGTCTCCTCCCTGGCGACGGCGATCCTGGTCCCGTTGTCGCTGACGTAGACGGTCTCGTTCCGGCGCGTGAACCGGAGGCCGCCGGCCAGCACCGAGGCGTTCGGCCCGGGCATCCGGGTCCGGTCGAGCGTCGAGTTGTTGCGCGAGACCACCAGATCGAAGGCCTGCTCCTCCGCGCCGACGGAGACGTTCCGCCCGGAGACGACGGGGGACGCCGTCGCCGGGTCGGACGTGTAGACGACGCGTCGGGTCCGGTTCTTTCCGAAGGCGACGCGGTAGGCCGCTCCGCCGCCGGCGACGGTCCAGCCCTCGCGGGAGACGCGGACGCTCCGGCGCCAGCCGACGCCGCCGAGCGGGACCCGGGCCTCGCCCGCGAACGCCAGCCGTTGCTTCGACACCGCGGTCGTCCAGATGCCCCGCCGCTGGTTGCGGACGATCACCCCCGAGGTCCGCACGGCCGTCGTCTCGCCGAAGGCTTCGACGTCGACGATGGAGACCATCCCACTGGTGACGTTCTCGGCATAGGTCACCTCGTACCCGCGGACCGCGGTCGGCTGTCCCGGCAGCGGCTCCGCCGAGGGGTGGGCGAGGTTGACCGGGACGGCGGGCCCGGCGAGGGCCGCGAGGCCGAGCAGCAATAACACCGCCGCCGTCTCCCGCCGGGGCACGCCGGCCAGCGGATTGCTCACCCGCGGTCTCGTCGCCACCAGGGCGACCGCGACCGCGCACAGCACGGCGGCTCCGACCCACTCCAGCGGGACCGGGACCGTCGCGACGTCGACGGTCACACCGACGAGCCAGCCCTGCGAGAGCGCGACGGCGAGCGCGACCGCACCCGCGACCGAGACGCCCGCGAGCGCTCGCCAGTCGATCTGCCGGAGGCGCTCGTCGAACAGCGGCCGCGAGGAGGCGGTCGCCGCCGCGGTGAGCAGCGTCGCCAGCACGAAGACCAGGACGACGCCCACCCCGCGGTAGAGGACGTAGGTGACGCCGCCCCGGTACCAGTAGACCGCCCAGAGCCCCTCCGTCACCGCGAACAGCACCACGGCGGTCCAGAGCCGGAGGGCGCTGGGTCGGTCCGCCCACTCGCGCGTGCGGACGAACCAGAACCCCAGCAGCGCGCCGATCAACAGCCCGAGGGCGTGGCCCTGGATCGCGACCTGGGCCCACCACGGCGAGTAGAAGGTCGGGCGCGCCTCGGCGACCAGGATCGGGTTCTGGAGCGCCACGCGGATCGTCCCCAGCGTCCGACTGACCAGCAGGGCCACCAGCGTGGCGTAGGGGTAACGCACCAGCGCGAACCCACCGAACGCGAAGACGACCCCCGAGAAGCCGATGATCGGCCCGACGGCGAACAGCGCAGTCAGCAGGCCGACGGCGACGACGACCGCCGGGAAGAGCACGAACGCCCGGACGACCGGGTTGGTGCCGAGCGAGCCGAACGAGCGGCTCCCCCGCTCGCGCGGGAAGTGCCCCCAGGCGTACTCGACGATGGGTGCGAGCGCGAGCACGCCGGCGAGGTTGCCCAGGATGTGCCCCGGGCCGTTGTGGGCGAACGCCGCCGTCAGCATCCCGAGGGGGTAGAAGTACGACCAGGCGCGGAACGGGATCACCACGGGACGGTACCAGTGGGCCAGCCCGCCCTGGACGAAGAGGTAGACGCCGAGGACGAACGCCGTCACCGTCAGCGTCCCCCACGGGACGCCCGCGACGAACCGCCGGCGGAGGGCCGCCCCCCACCGGCCCCGCGGACGGTCGAGCGCCCACACCACGGCACAGGCGACCAGGAACGTCAGCCCGAGAAGCGCCGTCAGGATCGTTCGGACGTCGACGCCGGCCATACACCCTGCCACCGGTGGAGTCGTAAAGAAGCCGACGGATGCGGTACCCCCTACCAGGGGCGAGCCTGGCAGCCGTCCGACTCGTTCGTCGGGGGCGGCGTTCGGTCGGCAGCGCTCCCTCGATGCGTCCTGCTGCCCGCCGAAGCTGGGTCACTCGCGAGTCCGATCACGGGTGCCGATCGAGACGGTCGACGCAGAGCGAGAGACGGGGAGACGCGGTCGACGCGGAATGTCGAGACGGTCGACGCGTAATGGATTGTAGGTCGAGACGATCGACGCAGAATAGATGCTGTGTCGCCGCGGATCCGAAGGAGGATTTGGGAGTCGCCTGGTCACGGTCGGTTCGGCG
>JBDGUA010000053.1:2460-14887 GCA_042216345.1 Haloferacaceae archaeon | reverse complement strand
TCGCCGCGGATCCGAAGGAGGATTTGGGAGTCGCCTGGTCACGGTCGGTTCGGCGTCGCTGTGCGCATCGTGTCACGCGACCGCCGGATCGCCGCCCGGCTACAGCTTGCTCTCGGCGTCCTCGGCGAGTTCGGCCATGCGCTTGCCGACGCGGCCGGCGTCGGAGAACTCGTCGTCGCTCATGGCGTTGGCCAGCGCGTTGCCGAGGACGAACACGGCGTGTTTGTGCTCGCTCTTGGACTTGTGGACGTGCGAGGGGTCCACGTCGAGCTGTTCGTATGGCTCGAAGAGGCTCGCGTCGACGCCCTCCCGGGCGCGGAAGTAGTCCATGATGGTCACCATCTGCTCGTGCAGTTCGAGTAGCTCCTCCTTGTGCATGGTCGTGCCTACGCGAGAGGGTCGGTTAAGGATTATTGAGACGCCGTCGCACGGAGGTCAGAACACGTACTCGTCCTCGTGGCCCATCATGCCCTCGTCCTCGAGTCCCGGCTCCTCGCCCTCCATCGGTCCGCTGGTCTTGTACGCTTTCAGCCCGGTCGAGAGGAGCTCTTCGATGGCCTCCTCGCGGTTGACGAACTCACCCTGCTCTACGAGCTGCGCGATCTGCATTTCGAGATGCTCCGGGACTGTAATCTCTACCTTCGGCATGGGTGGGGGTTTACCCAGGGGCTATATAACTCCTGTGGGGGGCGGGGCGCGGTGCTACGGGCGCAACCGCACGATTTCGGCCCGTAGCGCCCCTCATACAGGAGTCCACCCGCAGGCGACACCGATAGGTGGCCGGCGCCGCTAGCCACTCCCGTGAAAGACGTGACCGATCTCTACCGGGAGTTCGGGGACGACCGGCTCCCGCCCGGCCAGCGTGAGACCGACCGGTTTCCGGTCCTCTCGAAGGGCGCGACCCCACCAGTCGACCGCGAGGAGTGGACCTTCGAGGTGTGGGGCGCCGTCGACGACCCGCGCTCGCTCTCCTGGGCGGCGTTCACCGACCTGCCCGCCGAGACCCAGCGCCAGGACTTCCACTGCGTCACCGGCTGGAGCAAGCTCGACTGCGAGTTCACGGGCGTCCCCTTCCCCGAGATCGCCGACCTCGCTGGCGTCCACGACGACGCCGTCCACGTCGTGTTCCACGCCGCCGACGGCTACACGACCGACCTCCCGCTGACGGCCTGCGACCGCCCGGAACTGCTGTTCGCCTACGAGTACGACGGCGAGGCGCTCCCCGCGGACCACGGCGGCCCGCTGCGCGTCGTGACCCCTCACCGGTACGCCTACAAGGGCGCCAAGTGGGTCACCGGGGTGGAGTTCCTCACCGAACCGAAACGGGGCTACTGGGAGCGACGCGGCTACTCCACCACCGCGAACCCCTGGAACGAGGAGCGGTACGGCTAGCCCCGGGCGTCGAATCGGGGGAAGACTCATGGTCCCGTCGTTCCAGACCGGAGGTATGGTCCCCAACGGGAACCCCTCCAGCGACTCGACCGACGACTCGCCCCGCGATTCGACCGACGACTACGGCTGTCCGAAGTGCGGCCACACCGACGCCGAGGTGGGCGCCATCTCGACGACCGGCGGCGGCCTCAGCAAGATGTTCGACATCCAGACAAACCGCTTCAACGTCGTCTCCTGCACGAACTGCGGATACTCCGAACTCTACCGGGACCGGGGGTCCGGCGCGAGCGACCTGGTCGACGTCTTCCTCGGCTGACCCGGGGCTCGAGCGACCCGATCCCGCCGCCGTAGTGCCCTCCCCGCCCGGCATAGTCAGGTAAAAGAGTTCGGGCGACGTCCCTCCGACAATGAACTCCCCGCGCAGCGATGCGACAGGGGCCCGCCTCGTCAGCCGCGCGACCAGGATCGACGACGTCCCGGTCCGCGCGGTCCTGGCGGCGGCGTCGTCGACCGAATCCGACGGCCCGCCCGACCCCTGGCACCCGCGGACGGTCTGGGACGCGCCCGGCGAGCCGACCGTCGTCGCCGGGGGCGTCGCCGCCGAGCTCACCGCGGAGGGCGAGGACCGCTTCGACTCCGTCAGGCGCGCCGCCGACGCGCTGCTCGCCGACGCCGACCTCGACGCGTCCGGGGTCGCGCGCCCCCGGCTGTTCGGCGGGTTCGCCTTCCACGCCGACCGTCACGTCGACGACCCCGAACGGGGGGAGGTTGCGCACGGCGACACCGATCCCGGGGGGCGGGACGTGTCGAGCGTCTGGGCGGGATTCCCGGGCGCACGCTTCGTCCTCCCGCGCGTCCAGGTCGTGTGGGACGAGGACGGGACCTGGCTGACGGTCTCCGCCGTCGGCCCGGAGGCGACCGAGGAGGCCGTCGAGCGACGCCTCGCGACCGAGCGTGACCGACTCGCTTCCCTGCCGGAACCCGGCGACGTGGCCGAGCCGCCCGGGATCGACGGACTCGAGCACGTGGTGCCCCGCGAGGCGTGGTGTGCGGGGGTCGCAGCCGCCATCGACCGGATCGAGGCGGGCGAACTCAGCAAGGTCGTCCTGGCGCAGGTGCTCGAGGCGCGGCTGCGGCGACCCCTCTCGCTGCCGTCGGTGCTGGCGCGGCTGGGCGAGACCTACCCGGACTGCTACCGCTTCCTCATCGAGCCCACGCCCGCGGCCGCGCCGCCATCGACGGAGGGCTCCGCCACGGACACCCCGAGCTTCTTCGGCGCGACGCCGGAGCGACTGGTCCGCCTCGAGGGGCGCCAGCTCCGGACGGGCGCGCTCGCGGGCACGACCGGGCGTGGCGAGACGTCCGCGGAGGACGAGTGGCTGGCCGAGGAACTGCTGGACAGCGCCAAGAACGCGCGCGAGCACGACCTCGTCGTCGAGGCCGTCCGGGACCAGCTCGAACCGTTCGCCGCGTCCATCTCGACGGGCGAGCGTCGCGTCCGCCGACTCGCGACCGTCCAGCACCTCTGGACGCCGATCGCCGCCGACCTCGCCGCCGACGAGCACGTCCTCTCGCTCGTGGCGGCGCTGCACCCCACGCCGGCGGTCGGCGGGCTCCCGCCCGAGCGCGCATTGGCGACGATCCGCGAGACCGAACCGTTCGACCGCGGGTGGTACGCCGCGCCCGTCGGCTGGTTCGACGCCGAGGGCGACGGCTCGTTCGCGGTGGCGATCCGCTCGGCGGTCGCCCGGGGGCGGACGGCCACGCTGTTCGCGGGCGTCGGGGTCGTCGCCGACTCCGACCCCGACGCCGAGTGGGACGAGGCCCAGCTCAAGTACCGACCGATCCTGGACGAACTCGATCGGGACTGAGCCGACAGCCCAGGGAGTCGTGGGAACCGTTATCACCGTCCGCCGCTTCGTGGGGCGTATGCCCACGATGCAACGACCGCTCGTCGATCGACCCGCGATTCGGGGCGCCGTGTCCGGAGTCCTCACGGTCGTCCTGTTCCTCCTTCTCGCGGGGGTGCTGGGCTACGGCCACCTCGCGACGACGCCCGTCGGCTTCGTCCTGGTGATGGCGCTCGCCTTCGTCGCCGCCCGGGTCGGTCGCGGGCTCGGCTCGGACGAGTCGTAGCCGCGCCCACCTGTCCCGGATCCCTCTGGCGCCCCCGCTGTCCGTACCGAGCTGGCGCACCTTTTCGGCCTCCGGTCTCGAACCGGCGCACCTTTTCAGCCCCCGGCCCAAGCACGGTCGATGACTGCGCCGAACCGCAACGCGCTGTGGGCCCGGACGCTCGTCGACGAACTCGCCGCGGGCGGGGTCTCGGCGGTCGTCGTCAGCCCGGGGAGCCGGTCGACCCCGCTGACGATGGCGTTCGCCCGCCACGACGACGTGACGGTCTACTCCCAGCTCGACGAGCGCTCGGCGGCCTACTTCGCGCTCGGGCGGGCGCGCCGGACCGGCGAGGTGACGCCGCTGGTCTGCACCTCCGGGACGGCGGCGGCCAACTACCACCCGGCGGTGATCGAGGCCAGCCAGTCGCGGGTGCCGCTGCTGGCGCTGACCGCCGACCGGCCCCCCGAGCTTCGCGACAGCGGCGCCAACCAGACCATCGACCAGGAGAAGCTCTACGGCGACAGCGTCCGCTGGTACCGCGACCTCCCCGAGCCCGAGGCCGACGAGCGCAAGCTCCGGTCGCTGCGCACCACCGCGGCCCGGGCCCTCGCGGCCGCGACGGGCACGCCCGCGGGCCCAGTCCACCTGAACGTCCCGTTCCGCAAGCCCCTCGAACCCGTCGAGGTCGAGGGCGACGTGCCGCCGGACCTCGATTCGTTGGCGAGCGAGGGCCGCGACGGCGCCTTCGTCTCCCGGTCGACGGGCGCGCCCGAACTCGACGACCGCGAGCTCTCGAAGGTCGCCGACGCCCTCGAGGCCGACCGGGGGCTGATCGTCGCGGGGCCCGCAGACGCCCCGGGCGTCGACCGCGAGGCCGTCGCCGCGCTCGCGCACGCCACCGGGTTCCCCATCGTCGCGGACCCGCTCTCGGGGCTGCGCTTCGGCGGCCACGTGCGCACGACGACCGTCCTCGGCGGCTACGACGCCTACCTCGACGAGGCCGCCGTCGGCGACTGGCCCGACCCCGAGGTCGTCTTCCGCTTCGGCGCCTCGCCGACGTCGAAGGCGCTCCGCAAGTACCTCGCCGCCACCGACGCCCGGCAGTTGCTCGTCGACCCCGCCGGCGAGTGGCGCGAGGCCGAGTTCGCGGCCACGGACCTCGTCGTCGCCGAGCCCTCGCGCCTGGCAGGCCGGCTCTCGCGGCTGGTCCGCGGTGGGAGCGATCCCGCGTGGCGCGAGCGCTGGGAGACCGCCGAGCGCCTCCACTGGGAGGCGGTGGACGAAGCCGAGTTCCACGAGGGGCTCCTGCTGGCGGAAGTGACCGAGCGCGCGCCGGAGCCGACGACCCTCTACGTCTCCAACAGCATGCCCGTGCGCGACCTGGACCGGTACGGTCGCCCCCGGGCGGCCAGCTACACGGCCCTTGGCAACCGCGGCGCCAGCGGCATCGACGGGGTCACCTCCGCGGCCCTCGGCGCGGGGTCGGCGACCCGCGACCACCTGACGCTCGTGACGGGCGACCTGGCGTACTACCACGACATGAACGGCTTGCTGGCCCTGGAGCGCTGCGGCGTCGACGCCACCGTCGTGCTGATCAACAACGACGGCGGCGGCATCTTCCACAAGCTCCCCATCGAGTCGTTCGAACCGGAGTTCACCGAGCAGTTCAGGACCCCCCACGGGCTGGACTTCGAGCCGACGGGCGACCTCTACGGCTTCCCGTTCGAGCGGGTCGACCCCGCGGAGTTCGGCGAGGCCTACGCCGAGGCCGTCGCCGCGGGCGGTACGCGCGTGCTGGAGGTCCAGACCGACGCGGAGTCGAGTCACCGCGTGCGCGAGCGACTGCGCGAGCGCGTGATCGAGCGCGTGGCCGCCGAGACGTGAGCCCGGCGAACGGGAGACCGCGGGTCGAGCCGGGACGGTCCGGCGGCGACGGCCCCGAACCAGTACAGACGAGCGCTCTATAGCGGTGCCGAGGCCACAATAGCGATCATAGCAAATCGCTTGAGGGCCGCGGTCCGACGGCCGATACATGACGGACGACGGCGATCGATTCGAGGCACGGTTCGTCACGCAGACCGCGTCCTACGTCGACGAGGTCGAGGCGTGCGTCTCGGAATTGCCCACCCTGATCGAACGCTACGGGGCCGACGACGGCTTCCGGGACGTGGCCGACCGCATCTGTAACCTGGAGAGCAGTTGCGATCGGGCGAACCGCCGCATCACCACGGCCATCTCGAACGCCGGCGGTCGCGAGCTGGGCATCCGGCTCACCCGCCTGCACCTCAACTCCGGGGCGACGATCGAGCTCTACCAGATCGTCGACGAGATCGCGAACCACGCCGAGCAGTTCGCCGAGGAGCTGGTCGCGATCGGCCCCTCGCGCTCGGACGCCTGCCTGCGGCTCCTCGAAGAGATGGCCGAGTGCGCGGTCACGGCCATGTCGTTCCTCCGGCGCGTGATCACCACCTACGTGGAGATGCTGTGTGACCCCACCCGCTCGGGGCAGATCAGCGACGAGATCACGCAGATCCGCGCGGTCGAGAGCGACTGCGACCGGGTCCGCAACGAGGTGATCGCCCTCGCGTTCAACCACGAGTCGATCCCGCAGCCGCTGGTCTACCGCGAACTCGCCCTGCTGCTGGACGCGGTGGTCGACGCCATCGAGGACGTGACAGACCAGCTCGTCCTCACGACGGGCAACCAGTCGTGGCTCGACCTCAGCTCGGCCGAGGGCGGCGAGCCCGA
The DNA here is from genome assembly GCA_042216345.1 of Haloferacaceae archaeon. Classification (GTDB taxonomy): domain Archaea; phylum Halobacteriota; class Halobacteria; order Halobacteriales; family Haloferacaceae; genus JBDGUA01. The sequence continues at coordinate 8,629 of JBDGUA010000053.1, read as the reverse complement.
CTCGGAGGCCGGTGACGACTGGGCCGCGCCGTCGGACGGCCCGGGCGCGGCGGAGTAGGTTGGACGACCCGCGCGACGGGAATCTTTTTGCGCGGTCCGCGCCCGAACTCGAGTATGATCGAGGTCTCCGAGATCTTCGACCCCGAGCGCTGGGAGGTCGTCACCGACGAGTTCGAGGACGTCACCTACCACCGGGCCACGGACGTCCCGGCGGTGCGGATCGCCTTCGACCGGCCCGCGGTGCGCAACGCCTTCCGCCCGGGCACGGTCGACGAACTCTACGCGGCGCTCGACCACGCGCGCAAGCAGGCCGACGTGGGGTGCGTGCTGCTGACCGGCAACGGCCCTTCGCCCAAGGACGGCGGCTGGGCGTTCTGCTCGGGCGGCGACCAGTCCGTCCGCGGCGAGTCCGGCTACGAGTACCGCGAGAGCGACGAGGCCGGCGCAGACGACGCCCCCGAGATCCGGGAGGCGAAGGCCGGGCGCCTGCACATCCTCGAGGTCCAGCGGCTCATCCGCTTCATGCCCAAGCCGGTCGTCGCCGTGGTGCCAGGCTGGGCGGTCGGGGGCGGCCACTCGCTGCACGTCGTCTGCGACCTGACCCTCGCCAGCGAGGAGCACGCGAAGTTCCTCCAGACCGACCCCGACGTGGCCTCCTTCGACGCCGGCTTCGGCTCGGCGTACCTCGCCAAGCAGGTCGGCCAGAAGAAGGCCCGCGAGATCTTCTTCCTCGGGAAGACCTACGACGCCGCCGAAGCCGCCGACATGGGCATGGTCAACGAGGCGGTCCCCCACGAGGAACTCGAGACGGTCGCCCTGGAGTGGGCCGAGGAGATGACCGGCAAGTCGCCGACGGCGATGCGGATGCTGAAGTACGCGTTCAACATGACCGACGACGGCCTGGTCGGCCAGCAGGTGTTCGCCGGCGAGGCCACGCGCCTGGGGTATATGACCGACGAGGCCGCCGAGGGCCGCGACGCCTTCCTCGAAGGGCGCGAGCCGGACTTCTCGGAGTATCCCTGGCACTACTGACGCCGTCGGGACCCCCCTTGGACGCCACCCCGACGCCCCTCGGACGCCACCCCGACGCCCCTCGGACGCCATCCCGGGACGCCCCCTGGACGCCGCCTCCGGACGCCCCCTAGACGCCGCCCCCGGACCCCCCGAACTCCGTCGGAGTCGACGCTCCCCACCGCCGACCGGGATGCCAACTTTGACACTCACCGGGACCGCAGCACGTCCTGATGAGTACGACCACGCACGAGATCTCCCGTCGGAAGGCGTGGCTGATGGCCGCCAGGCCCCAGACGCTGCCCGCCGCCGTCTCGCCGATCCTCGTCGGCGTGGGGCTGGCCCTCCACGACGGCGTCTTCGCGCCGTTGCCCGCGTTCGCGGCGCTTCTGGGCGCGCTGCTGCTGCAGATCGGCACCAACTTCGCCAACGACTACTACGACGCCGTGAAGGGCGCCGACACCGAGGACCGCGAGGGGTTCACCCGCGTCACCGCCGGCGGCCTGATCGAGCCACCGGAGGTCAAGCGCGCGATGTACCTGACGTTCCTCGCGGCCATCCTGGTCGGCGTCTACCTGGTGGTCCTCGGCGGCGTCCCGATCCTCGTGGTCGGCCTGGCGAGCGTCGCCGCCGGCGTCCTCTACACGGGCGGGCCCTACCCCTACGGCTACCACGGCCTGGGCGACCTCTTCGTGTTCGTCTTCTTCGGGCTGATCGCGGTGACGGGGACCTACTACGTCCAGGCGGTCGCCGCCGTCGCCGCCGGGACGTTCCCGCTGTGGCTCCCCGACGGGACCGTCACCGCAACCGCCGTCGCGGCCAGCCTCCCGGTTGCCGGCATCGTCACCGACATCCTCGTCGTCAACAACGTCCGCGACCTGGAGACCGACCGCGAGGCGGGCAAGCGGACGCTCGCGGTGCTGATGGGCTACCGCTGGAGCCGCGTCGAGTACGTCGCGCTGCTGGGGCTGGCGTACCTCGTCCCCCTCTGGTTCTGGCTGGGTGCCGGCTTCGGCCCGCAGGCGCTGCTGCCGCTGCTGTCGCTCCCCTACGCGGCGACCGTCGCCCGGACCGTCCTGACCGAGACCAGCGGCGACGCGCTCAACCCGGCGCTGGAGCAGACGGGCAAACTCCTGGTGCTGTTCTCGGCGCTGTTCGGCGTCGGCCTCGCCCTGTGACCCCGCCCAGCGCGACTCGAGGGTGCGTGCGATGAGACTCCGGGACTTCTCGCTCGACCTCGCCGAACCCCTGGAGACCGCGAAGGGCGAGATCACCTCACGCCGGGGCGTGCTCGTCGGCGTCGATGCGGGCCAAGGTGACGTCGATGCGGGCCACGACACTCCTCGGGCAGGAGGCGACGCGCCCGCCCGCGGCGTCGGCGAGGCCACGCCGCTCCCGGGGTGGACCGAGTCCCTCGAGGCCTGCCGCGACGCGCTGGCAACCCACGCCGACGAGGGGCCCGGCGAGGCGCTGGCCGCCCTCGAGGCAGATCACCGCCCTGCCGCGCGCCACGGCCTCTCGCTGGCCGTGCTCGACAGCGTGGCCCGCGAGGCCGGCGAGTCGCTCGCGGCCCGCCTCGCAGACCGCGAGTCCGCCGTCGCCGAGCGCGTCCCGGTCAACGCCACCATCGGCGGCGGCACCCCCGCCGAGGCCGTCGCTGCCGCCGAGCGGGCCGTCGACGCGGGCTACGAGTGCCTGAAGCTCAAGGCCGGCCTGGGCGCGCTCCCGCTGGACCTCCGGCGCGTCCGGGTGGTCCGCGACGCCGTCGGCGACGGCGTGACGCTGCGCGTCGATGCCAACGGGTCGTGGACCCCCGCTGTCGCCGAGCGGGCGATCGAGTCGCTGTCGGCGCTTGGCGTGTCCTACGTGGAACAGCCCGTTCCGGCCGCGGACCTGGCGGCGATGGCCGACCTCCGGGGCCGGGGCGTCGGCGTCGCCGCCGACGAGGCGCTGGCCGAACACGACCTGGATTCGGTGCTCGACGCCGACGCCGCCGACGTCGTGGTGCTGAAGCCGATGGCACTCGGTGGGATCGATCGGGCCCGCGAGGCCGCCCGCGCGGCCCGACGGGCCGGCGTCGACGTGGTCGTCACGACGACGATCGACGGGGCCGTGGCCCGCGCGGGCGCGGTCCACCTCGCGGCGTCGCTCCCGGACGTGCTCCCGTGCGGGCTTGCGACCGGCGAGTTGCTCGCCGAGGATTTCGTCGACGACCTCGCGCCGGTCGAGGACGGCGCAGTCGCCGTCCCGGACGGGCCGGGCATCGCAGGTGGGGCGTTCGACGACCTCGTCTGGAACGACGGCGCGAACGCGGACGGAGCCTGACACGTCTGCGTGGATCGTCGCGGGAACTGCCCGCCTGTCGACCCGCTGGCGGCGCAGCCGGGCAGTCCCCCGGCAGGACGCGACGGCGAAGACCAACCTGGCGTCGACAGCGACGGAGTGGACCCTCGCGTCGACGGCGATGACTGCGACGGCACGAGCGCCTGACGCCTGTCGTGGTGTGAGATACCAACCCACACATTCATTACGCATGGGCCTAAAACGGCCGCCTGAGCCTGTCACGGGGCGACCTGTCGTGAGGTGGTTGACACTGCCCTGTCATGTCCACCGTGACTGTCACATCGCCCCGGGAGCAGGCTCTCTTGCGAGGACGCCCGGGTCGCCGAGCACGACTCACACCCTCTGATCGACACGGCTACTCGACTCGCCCGCCAGGACCCCGGCCGGCGGTCACTCCACCACTTCGACGACGCCTTTCATCCCCATCGTGCGGTGGGGCTCGCAGACGTACTTGTAGACGCCGGCCGACTCGAAGGTGTGCGAGAAGGTATTTCCGGCCTCCCCCGAGAGGTCGCTCTCGAATGCCCCGTCGACGTGCTTCACGTTGTGGGTCCCGCCCTGGCCCGTCCACTTCCAGACGACGGTCGTCCCGGGGCTGACCTTGACCGCGGCGGGGTCGAACGCGAGCCCGCTTCCGGCGCCGACGTCGATCTGGACCTCCGACTGGCCGGTCGCGTCGGCCACGGACTCGAAGCCGTTCGCGTCGGCGAGCCACCCGTCGTACGGGCCGGTCTCGCCGTCCCCGCCGCCGCCTCCGGAGCAGCCCGCGAGCGCGAGGAGGGTGGCGACGCCGGTCGTCCGGAGCACGCGTCGACGTGACGTGTCGGTCATGGCGGGCCCTATGGGGCCGTCTGACAAGTATCGGTCGACTTCGATCCGTTCGGACGGGGGACGGGCCCTTCGTGTCGGGTCGTCGCCCGGGACGTTGGGGCCTCGCGGTTGTCGCCCGGGACGTTGGGGCGTCGCCGCGGCGACCAGACCAAATCTCTTTGCCGAGTCACGCGCAAACGCTCCCTATGTCGGACCCCTCAGGCGGACAACGGCGCCTCCTCTACGGCCTGTTCGTGGTCGCGTTCCTAGTGTTCGCCCTCGGCATCGCCGTCGTCTGGCTGGTGACCTACGGGCCGCTGGGGTGACCTACGGGTCCCTCGGCTGACCTACGGGCCGATGGCGGGGAGCGTCGGGAGCCGAATCGGTCACTCCGGGCCGTAACTGACGCCCTCGCGGGCGTCGGCTCCCTTGCGCCGGATCGCCGCCGCGGCGGTGCTGGCGTCGAACCCGAAGTAGACGTGGTCGGCGTAGGGGTCGACGGCCTCGCTGGCGGCGATCAGCGCGTCGATGTCCTGCTCGACCGCGTAGAGTTCCACGCCGAACGGCTGGTCGAGTTCGTCGGCGAACCCCGACGCGATCGACTCCAGCCAGTAGGTCGTCTCGTAGCCCGGATCGTACAGCGAGACGACGAACTCGTCGACGTGCTCGGCCAGCGCGTCGGGGTCGAGTCCGGCGCGCTCGCGGAGGTGCCCCGGATACGGATCGGGATACAGCGAGAGGTAGAGGTCGCCCGGGACGCGCTCGGCGGCGTCCGCGACGAACTCCGTCAGGACGGCGGTCCGCCAGGCGTCCCGGTCCTCGTACTCGCTCTGGGCGAACCGTCGATCGCACCGCTCACAGCGGCAGAAGCCCGGGCGCGGGTAGCCCACGTCGTCGAGCCGGACGTCGCCCGAGACCGCGGCGCAGTCCTCGACGATCTCCAGGAGGCCGGCCCGGTAGTCGGGGTGGGTCGGACAGACGTGCGTCCAGTCGAAGGCCTCGTGGTCCGCGGTCGCCGACCGGCCCGCGTCGTCGACGGCGACGAGTTCGGGATCGCTCTCGGCGGCGGCGTTGTCGGCGAAGCAGGCGACGAGGTTGACCGCCCCCGAGACCGGTTCGGCCGCCCGACCGGTGACGTCCTTGACCTCGTAGAACGCGCGGTCGAACTCCGGCCACTCGGCCTCCTCGGCGTTGCGCGTGACGGCCCCGTACATGCTCGGCGATTGACGACGCGACCGGGTAAGTCGTTCGTTCCGAGAGACGTGACCTCTCGTGGTGCGTCAGGGGGGCTTCACCCGCCACCCCGTCGGGGATTCCCGCCGGTCACTCCTCGATGGCCACCTCGACGGGGTCGTTCTCGCTGCTGAGGAGGGCGTAGCCGACGGCGACCGCGAGCAGTACCACTAGCAGTTTGATCTTCCCGGACATACCGCTGAGTAGGTGGTGCCGCCACTAAGTGATTGTGGACGTCGACGTCGGGACGGGGTCGCACCTGCTCGCGGCTGACGGCGAGTGGCGTCCTCGCTGTCGGCGCGTGTGCCGAGGCTGGCGACAGCTGGCGAGGTGGCCAGCGGCGAGTGGTGCGCACTCGCGAGTGCCGGGCCGTGCGGAGCCGGAACGCACTCAAGGGCGCACGCGTATCGGGAGGTATGGGACTCGGAAGCACGGCCAGGACGCTCCAGCGCGTCGCCGACATGGCGGAAGACGTCTACTCCCGCCTCAACGACGTTCGCGAACAGCTCAAAGAGATGCGCAGCACCGTCCAGACGACCAACGATCGCGTCGCTGCACTCGAGACGGAACTCGCGGAGCAGCGCACGATCGTCGAAGCGATCGCCGAGAACGCCGGGATCGACGTCGAGAGCGCCATCGCGGACGCCCACATCGCCGAGGCGGAGGCCGACGGCGGCGACGCGGGCGACGGAAACGCCGACGGCTCCGCCGACGCGAGTAGGGGCGCGGACACCTCCGAACACGCCTGACCGCAGTCGCTGGCCCGGACGCG
>JBDGUA010000053.1:0-2360 GCA_042216345.1 Haloferacaceae archaeon | reverse complement strand
CCCGGACGCGACGTACGACCCGTCCGTCGCTCACGTGACTGGCCGGTCCGTCGGCGCCGAAATTCAGTCCATCAGACGCCGGTACTTCGCCCGCATACAGGCGTCCTGGACGACTCGGATGCCAGCCGCCTCGGCGCGGGCCGCGGCGTCGTCGTCGCGGATGCCGCGCTGGAGCCAGAGCACCTGCACGTCGCCGCGGGACTCGCGACGCTCGAGGACCTCGTCGACGATCCCGGGGACCTCCTCGCTGGGCCGGAACACGTCCACGATGTCAATCTCCGCGTCGACGTCAGCCAGCGAGTCGTAGGCTTTCTGCCCGAGGATCTCGTCGGCGAAGGGATTGACCGGGATCACCTCGTAGCCGTGGCCCTGGAGGTACTTCGGGACGGAGTGGGCGTCCTTGCCGGGCGTGCTCGAGCAGCCGACGACCGCCACGGTGTCCAGCTCGAGTATCTCGCGCAGTCCCTCGTCGTCGCTCACGGGCATATACCACCCCACGACCGGCGGCGGGAAAAATCCCGCCGGTCGCCCGTGCCGTCCCCGGGTTCTCAGGCCAGCCGGACGTCCGGCGGGTCGTCCTCGTGGGTCGTGACGATGCCGTCGAACAGCTGTTTCAGCGTGTTCATCGTCTGGTCGTCGTGGGCCGTCGAGTCGATGACGTAGACCCCGAGACCGTCGACGCTCTGGACCCGCCCCGTGAAGACGTGGAGGAACCGGAACACCGTCTGGAGGTCCGAGTATATCAGCAGCGTCGACAGCGAGTAGAGGAGCACGCGGTTGCGTTCGATCCCCCGGTCCTGGTAGAAGCCCTGGAGGAACTCCGAGAGCTTGATTCCGATCCCGGTCATGTCGACCGGCGAGGAGGTGTACTTGATCCGCTCGTCGTCCGGGACCTCGTTGACGCCCAGTTGGCGGGTGACGCAGTCGACGACGGCGACCGGCTTCCCCTCGAGGTCCACGATTCCCTGGTAGTCCTTGAGCACGCGCGTCGCGGAGTCTTTGGTGGTGACGATGATGGCACCGTCGTTCCCCCGGGTCCCCTCCGCGAGGATCTCCATCGACAACTGGCGCTTGCCGGTGAGCGGTGGCCCGCTGATCAGGAGGTTCGTCCCAGGCTCGACCGCGACGTCGAGCGTCGGGCCAAGCTCATACATGTAACTCCCTCGTGTGGATGCGGATCGCTGGACGGAAGAGGGTTTCGCGACGATCCGACTCACCGGGAGTCATTAGACGGTCGTACCATGCCGTGAGCCGGTAATATTCTTTTTGATTGCCTACGCGGTCGGCCGATCATAACTGCCCCCCCGTGAGCGTCAGGAGTCGCCCGACGACGAACGCCCCGGCGGCGAGGAACATCCCCCGCTTGAGACGGCGCTGGCCGACGCCCGGGTCCGTGAAGGCGGCAGCCGTCGCCTGCACCATCACCCCGTCGGCCGGGAGCACCAGCACCAGATACCCGATCCCGAACGTCCCCCGGAGGAAGGGGACGACGCTCGCGAGCACGGCGACCACGAGCGCCCCCACCCCGACCCACAGCGCCCGCCGTTCGCCGATCACGATCGGGAGCGTCCGGAGCCCCTCTTCGCGGTCGCCCGCGAGGTCCTCGACGTCCTTGACGATCTCGCGGGTCAGCGTCGCCAGCGCCGCGAGCACGAACAGCGTCGCGGCCCCCAGCGGTCGCCCCACGGCGGCGCCGCCGAACAGGAACGTGCTCCCGGTGAGGTACGCCACGACCACGTTGCCGACGCCGGGCAGGCCCTTGAACAGCTCCGTGTAGGCCAGCAGCGCCAGCAGGTTCAGGACGGCGATGCCCAGCGCCAGCAGCGGGAGGGTGATTGCCGCGACGACGGCGCAGAGGAAGAGCGCGCCGCTGTAGAGCAGCGTCCCCCGCGGCGTGACGGCCCCGCGGGGGATCGGTCTATCCGGGCGGTTGATCCGGTCGATGTCGCGGTCGAAGTAGTCATTGACCGCGTTGCCGGCGGCGGTTGCGAACGCCGTCGCGAGGACCGCCGCCAGGACCGCCAGCGGCTGGCGGAGCGCCCCGCCGGCGACGAACGCTCCGGTGAAGGTGAGCACCCCCGCCGCGACGGCGTTGCCGGGGCGGGCCAGGTCCAGAAAGCCCCGGAGGCGCTCGGCCACGTGCATATCCCTACCTGTTCCAGTGGTGGGATAAATGGCGCGGAGTGCGTCCGACAGAAGAAACCGGGTTCGTCGGCGACTGGCCGGGGAGGAACCGCGGGACTTAAGCGGGCCCGTCGGATAGCAACTCATGCGAGGGCGCTTAGCTCAGTCTGGACAGAGTACTTGGCTTCGGACCAAGCTGTCGCGGGTTCGAATCCTGCAGCGCCCATCATTCTGCG
>JBDGUA010000037.1:1480-26779 GCA_042216345.1 Haloferacaceae archaeon | reverse complement strand
AATCCCGGAAAGACTTCAGTTGAGGTGTGACAATGATTCTGTGACGCCCTCTGTACTAGCCACAAATGTCGAGACGGCCATGTCCGGCCGCAGGAACGAAGCGCTCCCCGAGAGCGGACAGGTACGTCGGCTCCAGTGGTACCTGCTGGTCGGCCTCGTCGTGGTCGGTGGCACCCTGCTCGCGGTCGGAGCGCTGGTGTATCTGGCCGGACTCCCCACGCCCGCGGTGGTAGGGCCCGGACTCTAACGGGGCCAGTGGCGACGCGGCTACAGCTCGCGGACGGCGGAGACCGCCTCGTCGATGCCGGGGGCGTCGAACCACGACTCGCCCGTGTAGGCGTTGGTCCCGGCCTTGTACATGTCCGCGGCGGTCTCGCGGACGTGGCCGGGCAGCGAGTCGGGCTGGACCGAACAGAGCGTCCGCCAGTTGGCGAGGCCGCGGTCGGCGGCGGCGTCCTTCGCGGAGGCGACGGCGCTGACCCAGTTGGGCTGCTCGCGCCGGTACCACTGGCGGACGACCTCCTTTGAGACCTCCTGGCCGTCGTAGCTGAAGCGGTTCTCGTCGAACGTCCCCACGACGTCGGCCACCCGCAGCGTCCCCTGGTGGTAGAGCACCTCGATCTTGCCGTCCTCGTGGACGAACCCGGCCCCTTCGGCGCGTTCGGTCACCAGGTCGTTGACGGTCCGGGCCAGCGACTCCAGGTCGTCCAGGTCGGCGACGCCGGCGATGCGCCGGGCCTCCTCGCTGTCGAGGTAGCGGTCCTGCTCCTCGTACTTGGTGGAGAACTCGATCACCGGCTCGGGCAGGTCGACGGCCTCGTCGGGCCACTCCTCGCGGTCGAGGCCGACGTCGCCGGGGTCGGCGCGCTTGCGCAGGCTCGAGCCGACGGGGACCGTGTTCCGGAAGACGACCTCCAGGGGCACGAGGTAGTTCTCGCCGGCGGCGGCGTGGTAGGCCTCGTAGTCGTAGCCCTCGCCCTCGCCGCGGAACGGCAGGTCCGGCACCTGCGTGAGGTCGATGGCCATCTGCCGCGGCGCGGTCCCGACTGCCGAGAGCGGGACCTCCTCGGACGCCGTGACCGCCTCGTCCGGATCCACGGCGACGACCCCGCGGTAGTGGGTCGGGACGCCCTCGGCTTCCAGCAGTTCGAAGTTGGACGCGCCCATCGTGCAGAGGCTCGCGCCCTTGTCGGGGAGCGTGTCGGGCATCTTCCCCCAGTCGAACACCGAGTAGTCGTCCGTGAAGACGAAGCGACCCCGCCCCAGCTCCGTCGCGGTCGGCTCCGCCTCGACGCGGAACTCCTTGACGCTGGTCATGATCGTGTGTGCGTCCCCCACCCGTATCAATCTTTCATTTCTATGCCTTTCTCCCGCCCAGCGAGAGACGAAATATGCACGCTCGTGTAACCCTTCGCGGGCCACGTGCCAACGCGCCACGCGCTTCGCGGCGACGCGAGGCGCGACGTACCCGCCCCCCACGGTGTGACGTATCTACCCCCGAGGCGTGACGCACCCGGCGATTTTTTACCGCGCGGAGCGAGTGTCAATCACATGAGCGATGCCGCGGCCCCCCGTCCGGCGGACGACCTCTCGTTCGAGCACGTCCCCGAGACCGACCAGTCCTTCGAGAACGCGCTCGCGAAGGCCCGGGCGGGCGACCGACTGACCGTCGCCGACGGCGTCGAACTGCTCACGACCGGCACCGACCGCCCCGGCATCGACCCCGAGCGCAAGGAACTGGTCCTGGCGGCCGCCGACCGCCGCCGGGCCGAGGTGGTCGGCGAGGAGGTGACCTTCGTCGCCAACGTCAACAACAACGTCACCACCGCCTGCAACACGGGCTGTCTGTTCTGCAACTTCAAGGACACCGCCCACCAGTTCGAGGCCGACTACGAGGGCGACCACGGCGGCTTCACCAAGACCCCCGCCGAGTCCCGGGCCATCGTCGGCGACGCCGTCGACCGCGGCGTCTACGAGGTCACGTCCGTCTCGGGGCTCCACCCGGCGCTCGTGCTCGACGAGGAGCACCGCGAGATCCTGGAGACCTTCGAGGAGCCCGAGCGGGAGGTCACCTACAAGCCCCCGGAGGTGTACGCGAAAGACCCCGGGACCTACGCCGAGCAGCTCCGGGCGATGGCCGCCGACGGCGCCCACGTCCACTCGATGACGCCGGAGGAGGCCTACCACGCCAAGCGCGGCACCGACTGGAGCTACGAGGACGTCTACCGGCGCCTCAGCGAGGCCGGCCTGGACTCGGCGCCCGGCACCGCCGCGGAGATCCTCGTCGACGAGGTCCGGGAGGTCATCTGCCCGGGGAAGATCGACACCGGCGAGTGGCTCGCGGCGATGGAGGGCGCCGCCGCCGCGGGGCTGGACGTCACCGCGACGATCATGTACGGCCACGTCGAGAACGAGATGCACCGGGTGCTCCACCTGAAACGCCTGCGGGACCTCCAGGACCGCACCGGCGCCATCACGGAGTTCGTCCCGCTGTCGTTCGTCCACCAGAACACTCCCCTCTTCGAGCGCGGCGTCGTCGACGGCGGCGCCACCCCGGCCGAGGACGAACTGCTGATCGCCGTCGGGCGGCTGTTCCTCGACAACGTCGAGCACGTCCAGTCCTCGTGGGTGAAGTACGGCGACGAGCGCGGCCTGCAACTGCTCAACTGCGGCGCCGACGACTTCATGGGCACCATCCTCTCGGAGGAGATCACCAAGCGCGCCGGCGGGGGCTACGGCGAGTTCCGCAGCTTCGCGGACTACGTGGAGATGATCACCGCCGTCGGTCGGGTGCCGGTCGAGCGCTCGACCGACTACCGGGAGCGCCGCCGGATCGACCCCGACGAGGCGCCGTTCGGCCCCCGCCTGGGCCCCCGGGCGGACGGCACGCCGCTGCTCGACGACGGAGGGGAACCGCGACCCCTCGGCGACAACTAAATACGCCCGGATCGCCAAAATCCGGGTATGATGAGCAGTACCCACGCCGCCGCCGGACTCGCGCTCGCGGCGGCGTTCGCCCTCCTCGCGCCCGCGCTGGGGATTCCCGCGGGGGTGGTCGCGGCCGCCGCCGTCGGGGCGCTCGCGGGCGGGATCTTCCCGGACCTCGACCTGGCGGCGACCCACCGCAAGACGCTGCACTTCCCCGTCTACTACAGCGTCGCCGCCGCCGGCGCGGTCGCGGTGGCGGCGCTCGCGCCGGGCCCGTGGACCGTCGGCGGCGCCTTCTTCCTGCTCTCGGCGGCGGTCCACAGCGTCAGCGACGTCCTCGGGGGGAGCGTCGAGGCCCGCCCCTGGCTGGCGACCGACGACCGCGCGGTCTTCCTGCACGTCCGCGGGCAGTGGCTCCCCGCGCGGCGGTGGATCCGCTACGACGGCGCCCCCGAGGACCTGGGTGCCGCCGCCGTGCTGGCGCTGCCTGGCCTGGCGGTCTTCGACGGCCCGATCCAGACCGCGACGCTCGCGTTGCTGGCGGTCTCTGCGGGCTACGTGCTCATCCGCAAGCGCCTGCCGGAGTTCGAGGAGAAGTACCTCCAGTGAGTGGGTTCGCCCGGTTCGTGACAGACCCCGGCCGGGGCCTCCGAGCCCTCCTTACAGGTGCCGGCGGTAGCGCTCGCCGGCCGCGTCGTCGGCCGCGATGGCGCGGTTGATCCGGGCCGACGCCCACTCGCTGTCGGTCCTCCGCTCGCCGGCGTCGGCCGGGAGGTACCGGCGGTAGACCGGCAGTCGCTCGCGGAGCGGGACGCCCGCTTCGTCGGCGACGTCCTCGAGTTCGCGCAGGGCGGGCCACTCGTAGTCGGGGTTGATGTAGTCGTCCGTGATCGGCGAGACGCCGCCGAGGTCGTCGACGCCGCAGTCGAGCAGCTCCCGGGTCGGCGAGAGGTTGGGCGGCACCTGCACGGAGACCGCCTCGGGGAGCGCGGCGCGGGCCATCGCCACGACGCGGCGCATCGTCGCCAGGTCGGGGCGCTCGAAGTCCGAGCGCTCGTTCGGGACGACGTTCTGGACGATCACCTCCTGGACGTGGCCGTAGCGCTCGTGCAGTTCGCGGATCGCCAGCAGGCTCTCGGCGCGGTCGCGCCAGTCCTCGCCGATGCCGACGAGGATCCCCGTCGTGAACGGGACCCGTTCCTCGCCGGCCGCGCGGATGGTCGCGAGGCGCTGGCCGGGGGTCTTGCGCCGCCCGCCGGCGTGGGCGTCGACGTCGGCGGTCGTCTCCAGCATCACGCCCATGCTGGCGTTGACCTCGCCGAGGCGGGCCATCTGCTCGCGGGTCAGGTCCCCCGGATTGGAGTGGGGGAGCAGCCCCTCCTCGAGGGCGATCTCGCAGGCCCGGTAGAGGTAGTCGTGGACGGAGTCGAACCCCCACTCGTCGAGCTGGTCGTGGACCGCCGTGTAGCGGTCGTCGGGGGTGTCGCCGAAAGTGAACAGCGCCTCCGTGCAGCCGGCGTCGGCGCCGACGCGGAGCTGTTCGCGGACCTCCTCGGGGCTCATCAGCGTCGCCTGGCCGGGCACGTCGTAGAACGAGCAGTACGTGCAGGTGTACCGGCAGGCGGTGGTCAGCGGCAGGAAGACGTTGCGCGCGAAGGTGAGTTCCGGGGCCGGGTCGACGTCCTCGGGCGTGATCGACAGCAGAGCCTCGACGTCGGCGTCGTCGACCGCGAGGTCGACGTCGTACCCCTCGGCCGCCGGGATCATACGTCGTGGTCGGGTGCGGGCGCCCAAAAGTGTATCACTCCAGTGACGCCGGGCGGGAGCGGTGATCGAGTCGGGTGTGGGTGCGAGGGTTGAAATACGGAGCCGGGACCAGACCCCCCGATGCGGTGACCGAAACCGCGGCGCGTCCAGCGGGAGCACGACACAGCGCGTCGCGCGGGGAACGTGTCGTCTGTACGCCAGCACGGGCGCTCGTGTGCGCCGGTCGAGCGTTCGAGAGCGCCGGTCAGTCGACCTGGCGCACGCCGACGCGACCGTCTGCGACGTCGAGTTCGACGCCGTGCTCGCGGAGCCACGCGACCGCCGCGCCGTCGCCGTGGAGCAGGAGTTCGGGGAGGTCGGCGCGCTCGTCGACGTCGGTTGCCAGTCGCATGGAGTCCAGCTCCCGGACCGACGCGCCGACCGCGGCGGCGTTCCGGAGGTGGTCCAGGTAGGAGGCGCCGTGGTAGTCGACGCGGAAGTCGGGGTGGCGGACGACCAGGGCGTTCGTCCCGCCGCCCCGCCCGGGCGCGACGACGACGTCGCCGTCGGCCCCGAACAGCCGCGCGAGCGAGCGCGGCGTCGCGAGCGCGAGGTCGGCCATCACGACCGCGACCGGGGCGTCCGGGCCGGCGGCCGCGAGGGCGTCGTTGACGGCGGCGTCGAGCGACCGCTCGTCGACGGTCACCGGGACGTCGGAGAGCGAGGGGGCGGCGCCCTGCGACGGCGCGGTGTCGTCCGGCCCGTCCAGGTCGACCGTGGCGGTCGCGAGCAGTTCGGGGTCACCGCCGGCAGCCAGGACTGCCGAGAGGACGTCCCTCAGCATCGCCTCGGCGAACGCCGAGCGCTCGCTCGGTGAGAGAAACGGGTCGAGCCGGGATTTGGCGTCGCGGGCGTCGAACGGGACGACCACGCGCATGCCGGCCGGGATCAGAACAGCGACTCGAGTTCGTCCTCGCCGTCGTTGACGAGGTCTTCGAGGTTCTCCTCGCTCTCTTCGCGGATCTCGGCGAGGTTGTCCTGGGCCTCGATGGCGACCTGCTGGAGCTCCTTGATGCGCGGGACGTTCGTGACGCCGGACAGCAGGACCGCCGCCGAGACCTCGGGGATCTCGCGGGGGTAGTCGCCGCCGCGGACCTCCATCGAACCGGTCTGCTCCTCGAGCCACTTCCGACCGCGCTCGATGCCTTTGCGGTTGAGGTGCTTCGCGGGACCGGACATGACCAGCAGCGCGCGCTCCGCACCGTCGATCTCGCAGGGCAGGGTCAGGCGACCGAGGGTGGCCTTGCGGACGAGGCTGGTGATCCGGTTGGTCGTGTGCGCGGTGTCGAGTTCGTCGCCGCCGTCGCCGCCGGTGAACCGCGAGAGCAGGCCGCCGGAGTTCTCGAGTTCGACCTCCTCGGCGGCGTAGCCGACCGTCGAGACGCCGCCGCCGGAGAGGGTGTTGATGATCTCGCTGGAGTCGACCACGGACTCGGCGACCTCCTGTCCCTCCCGGACCTCGCCGGCGCCGAAGAGGACGCCGAAGCGGCGCACGATCTCCTCGTTGATCTGGTCGTAGCCGCCCTGAACGGACTCGCCGGTCTTTCGCCAGGCGTCGTTGTCGAACACGAGGAGGTTGTCGACCTCGCGGACGAACGTCTGGAACGAGCGCGCGGCGTTCAGCGTGTAGATGCCGCCCTCGTCCGAGCCCGGGAGGATACCCATCCCGTAGACGGGCTCGGTGTAGATTCGCTGGAGGTGCTTGGCGAGCACCGGCGCCCCCCCGGAGCCGGTCCCGCCGCCCAGCCCCGCGACGATCAGGAACGCGTCGACCTCGTGAACCGGGATCGAGTCGATCGCGCCCTGTACCTCGTCGATGTCCTCCTCGGCGATCTCGGCGCCGAGTTCGTTGTCGGCGCCCACGCCGTGGCCCTTCACGCGGGACTGACCGATGAGCACGCGCTGTTCCTGGGAGACGTGTTCCAGCCCCATCAGGTCAGCTTTCGCGGTGTTGACCGCGCAGGCAGCGCGGACGATCCCGCTGCCGGTACGCTTGTCGTACTCGAGGAATTTGTCGACGATCTTACCCCCTGCCTGTCCGAAACCGATCATTGCCAGTTTCATTGAACCGTCCCCTCGGTCATCGGGCGAAATAAAGTGCGAATGCGGATATAAAGCTTGTGATGGTCCGAGTCTGACGTGAAACAAAATCGAGCCGAAAACCGACAGACGCGGATACGGTAAGCCGACCCTACCGGCGGATTCCGGTGCGGCTCCCCGGACGAACGCACGAGAGATTTATAGCTATCGGCCAGTTTCTGCGCGAGAGATCACCCGGCCAGGAACGACTCCAGCGTCGTCAACTCGGACTCGTCGTGACCGAACGCGTCGACGTCGTTGTGCTCGACCGTGTTGTCGAACTGCAGCGAGCGGTACTGGTCCATCCCCATGGGCGCCCCGGGCACGAGGTCGAGCAGCCCCAGGCCGAACTTCGCGAAGGCCATCGGGACCGGCACGACGTTCGTCTTCTGCCCCGCGGCCCGGTGGGCGATCCGGGCCACGTCGGCGAGGGTGAGCACCTCCGGACCGGCCAGTTCGTAGGTCTGGCCGACGTGTCGCTCGTCCTCCAGGGCGTCGGCCAGCATGGGGACCAGGTCCTCGACGAAGATGGGCTGGAAACGGGTCCGGCCCCCGCCCGGAAGCGGCGTGAGGTACGGCGGCGCGAGCTTCTTCGTGAAGGAGACGAACTCGCCGTCCTCGCCGAACACCACGGACGGGCGGACGATCGTCCAGTCGAGGTCGGACTCGCGGACGACCTCCTCGGCCATCCCCTTGGCCCGGATGTACGCCGTCTCGCCGTCGGGGTCGGCGCCGAGGGCGCTCATCTGGACGAGGCGGTCGACGCCGTGGTCCGCCGCCGCCGCGACGACGTTCTCGGTGCCCCGGAGGTGGACCTCGTAGTGCATCTCGTCGCCCCCGCTGGGCTTGAACAGCGGCGAGAGCGCCACGAGGTTGACGACCGCGTCCTGCCCCTCGAAGGCGCCCTGGATCGACTCCGCGGCGGTGACGTCGCCGACGGCGGTCGCGACGCCCTCGGGGAGATCCGCCTCCCCGGGGGTGCGCGCCAGCGCCGTCACGTCGTGGCCGCGGTCGTCGAGTTCGCGACAGAGATGTGCGCCGATGAAGCCAGTGCCGCCGGTAACGAGGACCCTCATACCGCGACCTTGGCCCGGCGGCGACCTAAAAGTGCGGGCTGACCAGTCGGTGCCGCCCCGTCGCCCGACGCCGACCGCGGGCATCGGGGCGGCCGGCGGGCGCGGAAAGCAAGATAGTTCCCGTTCGGGCCCGCAAGCCGACGCATGACCGAGTACTTCGAGGTCCACGCGCGCGACGGGGCCGCGCGGTTCGGCGAGCTCCGACTCTCCGAGCCCCTGCACACCCCCGCCCTCGTCGACGACGTCCTCGCGGACGCCGGGAGCCGCTGGACCACCGAGCGGTCGGTGCCCGGGGGCGACCCGGCCCGCCTGACGGTCCTCCCCCACCGGGCCTTCCCGGCGGGCACCCACGAGGAGGTCCAGGAGGCCTTCCAGGTCGACTACCCCGACGTCGACTACCCGAGCGCCGCCGTCGTCACCGCCGACACCGCCGCCGACTACGGGAGCGACGCCTACGTCCTCTCTGAGGCCGCCGGGACGGTCGGCCACGCCGCCGGGGTCAAGGAGATGCTCCTGCGGGCCCGTCGGAACCTCCCCGCCGACGCCGCCCTCCTTCTCTCGGGGGTCGCCACGCCCGGCAACGTGGCCACGCTCGCCTACGCCGGCGTCGACCTCTTCGACGCCAAGAAGGCCCGCGTCCGGGGGCGACAGGGGTTCTACTTCACCCGCGAGGGCGAGCAGTTCCTCGAGGATCTGGACGAACTCCCCTGCGCCTGCCCGGCCTGCCAGCGGCCCGCCGGGGAGTTCGACCGGGGCGACTGCGCCGAACACAACGTCAACGTCCTCCGCGCGGAACTGGCGACGGTCCGCCGGCGCATCCGGGACGGTCGCCTCCGCGACTACGTCGAGGGGCAGGCCCGCCACGAGGTGTGGCACACGGCGCTGGTCCGCGAACTCGACCAGGAGTACGGCTACCTCGAGCAGCGGACGCCGGTCGTCCGCAACGCCGAACTCACCGCAGCCACCGAGGACAGCCTGCGGCGCGTCGAGATCCAGCGCTTCGCCGAGCGCGTGACCGAGCGCTACCGGAACCGCTTCGACAACCCGCTGGTGCTGGTCCCCTGCTCGGCGACCAAGCCCTACAGCGAGTCCCAGAGCCACCGCCAGTACCAGGACGCCGTCCAGTTCCGCGCGCACATGGCGTCGATGACCTCGCCCATCGGCGTGGTCCCCCAGGAGCTGGAGCTGACCTACCCGGCCCAGCACTACGACTCGGTCGTCACGGGCCGCTGGAGCGAGAACGAGAAGACCTTCGTCGCCGAGGTGCTCCGGCGCTACCTCGAGCGCAACGACTACCCCCGCGTCGTCGCCCACGTGCCGCCGGAGGGCTACCGCGACATCTGCGAGCGCGTGGCCGAACAGGTCGACGTCCCCTTCGAGTTCACCGTCGAGGACCACCCCACGACCGACGACTCCATCGCGAACCTGATGTCGACGCTGTCGGACGAGCTCAAGTACAGCAAGCGCGAGCGCCAGCACAACACCGTGAAGGCCATCGCGGACTACATGCTGGGCGACGGCGCCGGCGACGACCTCTTCGCCGACGTCCAGACCACGAGCCGGTACCCGAAGCTCCAGGTCCGCGACCCCGACGGCGAGCAGCTCGCGGCGATGGTGCCGAGCTACGGCGTGCTGGCGTTCACCCTCCACGGCGCCCGCCGCTGGGTCGACAGCGACGCCCCCGTCAAGCGCGTCGAGATCGACGAGTTCGTCCCCCACGGCAGCGTCCTCGCGCCGGGCGTCGTCGACGCCAGCGCGGAGATCCGCCCGGGCGACGAGGTCGTCATCGAGGGCCCGCGGGCGTTCGGCGTCGGGCGGGCGGCGATGTCCGGTCCCGAGATGGTCGACTCGACCCGGGGCGTCGCCAGCGAGGTCCGCCACGTCGAGGAGCGCTGAGCGAGCAGGCGGCACACGCGGGCGCCGGCCGAAACCGCTTTCCCCTCCTCGGACGCCAGGGCCGGGTATGGAACTGCATCCCCGCATCACCCTCCCCACCGCCCTCCTCGCGACCGTGGTGGCGCTCCTGTTCGTCGCTCGACAGTACGGTTTCGTCGTGTTCGACCTCTCGCCGTCACGGTTCGGCGCGCTCGTCCCGCTGCTGTGGCTCCTCTCGTTCCTGCTGGCCCCGGTCGGCGTCTTCGTCGTCGGCTACCTGGGGGGTCGCGGCGTGGACCTCCGCGCGGCGGGCTGGTCGCTGCTGGGCGTCCTCCTGGCGGCCGGGTTCGTCGGCTACCTGGTCGGAACCGTCGGCGGAGTCGTCGTCGCCGCCGCGGTCGCCCCGGACTTCCTCGCGCACAACGTCGCGAGCGTGGCGAGCGCGAGCGCCCTGACCGTCGTGACCGGGACCGCCCACGTCGCCCTCGCCGGGTTCGCCGGCGCGGCGCTGGCCGCCACCCGGGGGTCGAGAGCGTAGCCGGATCGCCCCCGCCTCCGACCGCTCGAGTCGGCGGGGAAACAGCTATAGCCCCCCTCCAGGCCTAGTAGGGGGATGGCCACCTCGGACGAACGGTTGCTCGGGGGGTACTCCGGGCGGCTGTTCGTCGTGCTCACCCTCGCGTTCTTCGCGATCACGCTGGGGCGACGCCTGCTGCCGCCGCTTCTACCGATCATCATCGACGACCTGGGCATCTCCTCGTTCGCCGCCGGGGTCGCGCTCTCGGCGTTCACCGTGGTCCGGGCGACCGCGCAGTACCCCGGCGGGCGGTACGCGGACACGCTCTCGCGCACGACCGTGGTGGCGGCGAGCCTCCTGCTCGGCGTCCTCGGGTTCGCGACGCTGGCGACGACCGCGAGCTACCCCCACCTGGTCGTCGGCGTGGCGGTCATCGGGGCCGCCTCGGGACTGTTCGTCCCGGCCAACCGGGCGCTGCTGGCGGACCTGTTCGTCGCCAACCGCGGGCGGGCGTTCGGGATCAACATGAGCGCGAGCGACGTCACCGGCATCGTCGCCGCCGGGGGCGCCGTCGTCGTGGTCGCCAACGCGTCCTGGGAGGCCGCGTTCCTCGTCGCCGCGCCGGTGTTGCTGGCGGTGCTGGTGGCGTTCCTGTGGACGAGCCGGGAGTCGGTCGCCCTCGAGCGCGTCGGCCTCGGCGTCGGCGACACGCTCGGCCGACTGTTCGGCGAGTCGCGCCTGCGGCTGGTCGTGGCGGCCTACGCGCTGCGGTCGTTCACCACGAGTGCGGTGACGAACTTCCTGCCGGTCTTTCTCATCGCCACGCAGGGGTTCTCCTTCGAGTTCGCCAGCGCCGCGTACGCGATCCGGTTCGTGATCGGGATGGGGATGAAGCCGCTGTCCGGGGCGCTCGGGGACCGCTACTCCCGACCGGGACTGGCTCTGGGGTCGATCGCGGTGACGGTCGTGGGGATCGCGACGCTCGTGCTGGCGCCGAGCGGGTCGGTCGCGCTGGCGGGCGTCGTCCTCTACGCCGCCGGACAGAAGTCCTTCGGCGCACCGATGCAGGCGTACCTGATGGACAGCTTCGAGGACGGGAGCATGGGCGGCGACCTCGGTGCGACCCGGACCATCTACATGGGCGTGGGGAGCGCCGGCCCTGCGTTCGTCGGGTTGCTCGCGAGCACGGCGAATTACCGCGTCGCCTACGCGAGCACGCTGGTGCTGCTGGCCGCCGCCGGGGCCATCGTCGTCTGGCTGGAGTGGACCGAGTAGGCGGTCCGACTGGCGGTTCCAGGGGCCGTACCGTTTCGGGAACCGTTTTGCGTCGGGGCCACGGAACACCGGTATGGACATCGTCGACGCGCTCGAGGCCCGGGAGGGGACGACCTGCGTGGTCGGGGCCGGCGGCAAGAAGACCACCCTCTACGCGCTCGCGGACAGACTCGACCGCGCGGTCGTCACCGCGACGGTCCGCATCCCGATCTTCGACCGGCACGTCGAGGAGGTGTACGTCACCGACGACCCGGTCGCCGCGATCGAGTCGGCCGACGCGTTCCCCATCGGGGTCGTCCCCGAGCGCGAACGCCAGGACCGCTACCGCGGGTACGACCCCGCCGTCGTCGACGAGATCGGCGCGGCCCACGACGGCCCGGTACTGGTGAAAGCCGACGGCGCACGCACCCGGGAGTTCAAGGCCCCCGACGACGACGAGCCCCAGCTCCCCGCGAGCGCCGACACGGTCGTCCCGATCGCGAGCGCCCACGTCGTCGGCAAGCCGCTGACCGAGGAGTACGTCCACCGGCCCGAGGAGGTCGCCGCCCTCACGGGCATGGACCTGGGCGAGACGGTCACCGAGAAGACGGTGGCGACGGTGCTCGCCAGCCCCGCCGCCGGCCTGAAGGACGTCCCCTCGGTGGCCACGGCGATCCCCCTGATCAACAAGGTCGACGACGCGGACCTGCTCGCGACCGCCCGGCGGATCGGCGTCGGGGTCAAACACCGCGCGAACGTCCCGCGGGTCGTCCTCGCGCGAATGACGGCGGCGGAGCCGCTCGTGACGACCGTCGACTGACGGTCGGAGATCGAACCGTCGCAGCCATCGTCGCCGAAGCGTCGTAGCCATCGTCGCCGAAGCGTCGTAGCCATCGTCGCCGAAGCGTCGTAGCCATCGCCGTCGAAACGTCGCTAGATCCACCGGTCGTGGCGTCGCCACGACGAGCCCGACCGGGCGGGACGCTTTTGCGCCGGGCTTGCGAACGTTCCGTATGGACCCGACGAGCGACGAGTTCGGCGAGTGGCCGCTGAAGCGGCTGCTCGCGGAGGTCTGCGGTTCCGGCCCGAAGTCCGCGGAGGACCTGACCTACGACCAGGCGGTCCAGGCCATGGGGCGCATCTTCGCGGGCGAGCCCGACCCGACGACGCTCGGCGCGTTCTGGCTGGCCACCCGGTGGAAGCGCAGCAGTCCCGAGGAGCTGGCGGGCTACACCGACACCATGTGCAAGCGCGTCGCGTACGCGAGGCCCGACGCCGACCCCGTCGACTGCGGCGCGAACTACGACGGCAAGCGCGAATCTGCGCTGCTCGGGGTCGCCGCCGGCGCCGTCGCGGCCGCGGCGGGGACGCCCGTGGTCGTCCACTCGGGCGACCGCGTCCCGGTCGCGAAGGGCGACGCCTACAAGCACGTACTGGACGAACTCGGCGTCCGGACCGAACTCGATCCCGAGGAGAGCGCCGCCATGGTCGACGAGACCGGCTTCGGCTTCTACTACCAGCCGGCGTTCAACCCCGCCGTGGCCGACCTGCTCGACCGGCGCGACCGGATGGGCGTCCGGACCTTCCTCAACGTCGTCGAGACGCTGGCGAACCCCGCCGGCGCCGCCGTCCACCTGGGCTCGTTCTACCACCTCGCGTTCGCCAGGAAGGTGACCGAGACCCTCGAGCGCTCGCGGGTCCACGACCTCGACCGGGTGGTCATGTTCGAGGGGATGGAGGGCTCGGACGACCTCCACCCGGGCACCACCAGGATCGCCGAGTGGGACGGCACGGGCGAGGACCCCAGGTTCGAGGACTTCGAGGTCGAGACCGCCGCCTACGGGATGGACCTCGAGAGCGACGACCTCGCCGTCGGCGACGTGGCCGCCGACTCGGCACGGCTCACCCGGGAGGTGCTGGCGGGCGAGCGCGAGGACCACGTCGCCGACGCCGTGGCGCTGAACGCCGCCGTCCGCATCTACGCCCGGCGCGACGCCGCCGACCTCGACGAGGGGGTGTCGATGGCCCGCGAGGCCCTCGAGAGCGGCGACGCCGCCGCGGTGCTGGAGGCGTTGCGGTCGTTCTGAGGGGGTTCGAGCCGCCCCCGGATCAGGTCAGCCCGAGCGCACCCAGCAGGTCGAAGCCGACGCCGGCCAACTGGATCGCCTTGTACCCCAGGTAGATGCCGACGATGCCCATCACCCCGGGCAGCGCCGGCGGCGCGGGGATCGGGACCCGGAGGAAGGCGAACGCAGCCCCGGTGAGAAAGCCAGTCAGCAGTGCGAGCAGCACGACCAGTGCGTTCATCGGTCGGCGCTGCGGGCGGCGACGACATAAGCGGTCCGGCGGCGACCGACCGACTCCAGCAGCGTTTTCCCCGGGGGTGCCCTCCGGAGGTGTATGAGCAACCCGACTGCGACGATCCACACGAACCGCGGCGACATCGTGATCGAGCTGTTCGCGGACCGCGCCCCGCGGACCGTCGAGAACTTCGTCGGCCTGGCGACCCACGACCCGGCCGCCGACGCCGACCCCGCGCCGGAGACGAACACCTGGGCGGACCCGGAGAGCGGCGAGATCCGCGGCGACGGCCTCTACAACGGCGTGGAGTTCCACCGCGTCATCGACGACTTCATGATCCAGACCGGCGACCCGACCGGCACCGGCCGCGGCGGCCCCGGCTACCAGTTCGAGGACGAGTTCGACCCGGAACTGCGCCACGACGACGCGGGCATCGTCTCGATGGCCAACAGCGGCCCGGACACCAACGGCTCGCAGTTCTTCATCACGCTGGCCGCGACGCCCCACCTCGACGACCGCCACGCAGTCTTCGGCAAGGTCGTCGAGGGGATGGACGTGGTCGAGGAGATCGGCTCGCTGCCGACCGACCGCCAGGACCGACCCGAGGACGAGGCCGTCATCGAGTCCGTCGAGATCGAAGAGTAAGGCGTCGACCAGAACCGCGATCGACCGTCGACCAGAGCCGCGGCCGAATAGGGGCGAGGACCGCGGTCGACCCTCGACGAGTCGACGGCGATGCGAGGAGACTCCCCCGGGACCGCCGTCACCGAAAGCGATTTTCCGCCCCCCGGGCAAGAGGTGACCGCGCGAGGGTGGCTGAGCCTGGCCAAAGGCGGCGGACTTAAGATCCGCTCGCGAAGGCGTTCGGGGGTTCGAATCCCCTCCCTCGCATCTTCTCGGCAACTTTCTCGAGTGGGATCGGAGCCCGCGGTACGTCGCCGAGGGAGTGGCCCGAGTCCACCGCCGCAGCCGTCCCGCCCGCGCCGTCGGTCTCCCCAACTTTCACAAGCCACGACTAATTAGATGTAATTAGAGCATGAACGTCCTGCCGCCTGGCGCCCCGAGCCGGTTCGACTTCCTCCTGCTGGCGATGGGACTCGCGCTCGTCGTCGGCGTCGCCGTCGCGGCGCTGTCGTCGGTCCCGTTGCGGGTCGCCGGCAGCACCGCCTCGGCCCTCGCGGGCGCGGCGATGGTCGACGGACTCGTGTGGCACCCGCCGAACGAGTAGCCGGGAGAGCCCACCCCACCCGACGGAGAGTACGGTGCCGGTAGAATCGACTGGTCGTGACTCGAGGGGCTCCCGTTCTCGACAACGTGGCGAGGCGTCGGCTCGTCGACGATCGGTCGGTGACGCGACGGTCCGTCGGCTCGTCGGTGTCGTTCGAAAGGGTAGGAAGCGGGTCGTGTCACAGAAAAGATGACACGACCGCTTGCTGCCCTGAATTGGTCCCCGCTGACGCTTCGGCCCTCCAAAGCGAAGCGTCACTTACAACGAATGGCTATAGCGACTTAAACGTGCCGTCGACGGCAGATGTCCGTCGTTCCGATGGAAAAGCCG
Organism: Haloferacaceae archaeon; assembly: GCA_042216345.1. Lineage (GTDB taxonomy): Archaea > Halobacteriota > Halobacteria > Halobacteriales > Haloferacaceae > JBDGUA01. The sequence continues at coordinate 11,385 of JBDGUA010000037.1, read as the reverse complement.
TGGGTGCGCGCCCGAGAGAGGCCGTGGGTGCGCGCCCGAGAGAGACTGTCGGTGTGCGCTCCGAGTCGATCGCCCGGTCGGTCACGCGGTGTGCTTTTCCGGGTCCGTGCCCTCACCTGACCCATGAGCGAAATCGAGCGGCGCGTCGGACGGGCCTTCCGCGATCACGGATCGTTCGAGCGGCGCGACGAGTCGACGTTCGAGTCGACGACCACCCCGTTCGAGGGCGTGGTCGAGGTCGACGAGGCCGAGGGCGGGGCGGTGTCGTTCGACCTGACCGTGCGCGTACCGACGCTGAATCGGGTGACCGAAGACCACGTCGCCGACGTCGTCGAGGCGGGCTGGGCCGAGACGTTCGAGCTCCGGGTCGTCGACGTCGGGGGCGTCACCGCCCGGGACCGCGACCTCGACCCCGACGTCACCCGCGAGCGCGACGCCCTGGTGGTCGAGGTGTCGTTCACCGACCTCGACGAGCGGCGCGGCGTCGACGACGCCGCGGCGCTGATCAACTTCGTCGAGGGGACCTACGTCCAGGGCATCATCCCGGGCTACGAGTACACCGAACCCGTCTCGGAGCTCATCTCACAGGCAGCGCAGGCAGGGGGCGGCCCTGCCGAGCAGTGAGGGGTCAGTCCATCGCGATGTAGGTCTGGGTATCCTCGACGCCGTCGATCGCCTGGATCGAGTCGGCGACGATCCCCTTGACGTCGGACGGTTTCTCGACGACCACCTTCACGAAGAAGTCGACGTCGCCGGCGACGATGTGGACGCTCTCGACGCCCTCGACGTCGGACATCGCCGCCTTCAGGCGGTCGGCCTCGCCCGTGTTGGCCTTCACCAGGATGTAGGCGGTCACCACGCTCACTCACCCCCGGCGGCCGGCGCGGGCGCCTGGTTGCCGACGAGCAGCTGGCGGACCTCCTCGAGCACCTCGAAGTCCGCGAGGACGGCGATCCGGTCGCCGGCCTCGAGCGAGTCGTCGGGCAGCGGGATCGACATGGCCTCGTCGGCCTTCCCGAACGCGAGGATGCGCGCCTGGGCCGGGAGCGCCACCTCGTCGATCGAGTAGCCCCGCATCGGCGACTGCTGGGAGATGGTGAACATCACGACCTGGAGGTTCTGGGCGATGTCGGCGATGGCCTGGATCGATCCGCCGAGCAGGGCGTTCTTCGCGCCGATGGCGCCCAGCCGCTCGGGGTAGATGACCTCGTCGACCTCGTCGGCGTACTGCTGGTAGATCTCCTCGCGGTAGTCCTCGTCGATGCGCATGACCGTGCGCGAGCCGTGGTGCTTGCCGATCATGCAGGCCGCGAAGTTGACGTTGAGGTCACCCGTGAGGGCGCCGACCGCGTCCGCGGTCTCGATCCCGGCGTCCTCGAGCACGGCCTCGCGGGAGCCGTCGCCCTCGATCACCTCGAAGCCGTCCGAGCGCGCCCGCTCGGCGATGTCGTGGTCGCGCTCGACGAGGAGCACCTGGTGGCCCTCCTCGCGGAGGACGCGGGCGGTCCGCAGTCCGACCCGCCCGGCACCGATGATAACGAATCGCATGGCACACAGTACGTCCGCCGGAGACAATAACCTTGTCCCGGCGGGAACTCGCCGAGGGCGACGCGAGGGGAGAAGGCTTTTGCTGTGGTGCGACGTAGCACGCCCCATGGTTCACGCGTTCGTCATGATCGAGACGGGGCCGGGAGAGTCCGAGGGGCTCATCGACGACATCCGGGCGCTCTCGACGGTCGTGGAGGCCCACATCGTCGCGGGCGCCTACGACGTGATCGCGGAGGTCGACGGGGAGCAGGTCCACGACGTGCTCCAGACGGCCTCCTCGCGGATCCAGGGACTGGCCGGGGTGACGGAGACGAAGACCTACATCTCGCTCGACGAGTAGCGCCCGCGCCCGGGGCTGTGGGCCAGGGGGTCGTCCCGCCCCGCCGGGCCGTGAGCCGGGCGAAGTCGCCCCGTGAGCCGGGCGAAGTCGACAGGTCAAAGGCGCTCACTCGCGTACGTGGGGTATGGTCTCGGCGGTCGATCTGGTCCTGCTGGCAGCGACGCTGGCGCTCCAGACGTTCCTCGCGGCGGTCACGACGCGATTCCTCCGGATTCGCATGAACACCCGCTGGGGGACGGCGATCTACGTCGCCCTGCTCGTCCCGGTCCTCCTGACGGTCACGACGATCGTGATCACCGGCGTCCTGAACGTCGGCTGGAGCGTCGATATCGGGAGCCGACTGCTCGTGCTGGCGCTGTTCGTCGGCCTGCCGGCAGCCCTCGGCGTCACGATCGACGTGCTCTACGTGGTCCCCCCCGAGGAGTACGAACTCCCGGCCGAACGGAGCTGAGCGGGTGCCGTCGCACGACTGGCGTAGCTGCACCGTCGTCGCCAGGTCCGTAGCGCACGGCCGCCCTCAGTCGAGGAGGTCGGCCAGCGTCTCCTCGACGGTCGCGAGGACCGCAGACGGCGACTGCGTGGCGTCGATGCGGACGAACCGTCCGGGGTCGGCCTGGATCAGGCGCTCGTAGTTCTCGCGGACCTCCGCGAGGTACGACGCCTGCTCGAACTTGTTGGTCGCGCCGCTGCGCTCGGCGGCGGTCTCCGGATCCACGTCGAAGTAGAGCGTCGCGTCCGGCGGTCGGGAGAACGGCTCGTGGATGGCCTGGATGTACGAGAGGGGGTCGTCGACGGTCCCCTCGACTTCCAGCGTCGCCGCCTGGTAGGCGAACCGTGAGTCCGAGTAGCGGTCGGAGACGACGAACTCGCCCGCCGAGAGCGCCGGGCGGACGGTGTTCGCGAGGTGGGCCGCGTGGTCGGCGGTGTAGAGGAACAGCTCGGCGAGCGGGTCGGCGGTCTCGTCCTCGAGCGACCGGTAGACGGCGTCGCCGTACCAGGTGTCGGTGGGCTCGCGCGTGAACACGGCCTCGGGGTAGGTGTCGTGCAGGGCCTCCCAGACGGTCGTCTTGCCGCTGCCGTCGAGCCCCTCCAGCGTGACGAGCATGCCTACCCGTGTCCGTGCGGCGAGGTTAACGCCTTGGGTCTCCCCGCGAGGGTTTATCACCGATCGGGCGGCCAGACCGCCCCGTGACCTGATCGACGCCGCGGGGCGGTCTGCGGGTGCGCGGCGCCCCGCTCCACGGATGCGAGGCCGGCGCCGCCTGTTCGCCAGCCGTTCGCCCCGGTCCGTCGCTACCGAGACGAACTCCAGCTACTGCGCCGTCAGCCGTCGCTACTCCCCACCGTCGGCCCGCCCGAACTCCGTGAGCGGGCGCGCTGTCACGGCGCTCGGCAGGCGCTCCAGGGCCTGCGCCGGCCAGTCGTCGTGGGCCAGGGTGAACGCGGCGTCGGGGTGGGCCTCGGCCAGCTTCCGCACCCCCGTCGCGGCGGCGACGGCGGCCTCGTCGTCGCGGCGGTCGGGGACCTCCGCGGTCAGCGGGTACGTCTCCGAGAGGGCCGGCGGGACGGGGCCGAAGGGCGGCCGGATCCCCCAGACGGCGTCGTACTCGTGGGTCGACGGGTGGCCACCCTCGGTCAGGAGTACGCGCGGCGCCTCGCCGGGCAGGGAGAGCCGGTCGAGGCGGTCGTGGTGGCGACGGACCTCCGGCCGGCGGGCGCTGTCCCCGGAGAGGTAGAAGAACGTGCTCCCGGTGGCCGGGTCGGACTCCTCCAGCCAGTCGGCGTGGTCCAGCAGCGCCCGGTAGCCGTCGAGGACCGCCGGGTGACTCCGGGCGCGCGCCTCGACCAGTTCCAGGAGGTTGCCGGCGCGGATCGCCTGCTTCACGCGGCGGAGTTCGGCGAAGCTGACGTGGAGGTTGTGCTCGCCGAGCAGGCGCTCGCGCTCGCGGTCGTCGCGCTCGCGGACCTCGTCGGGATCGGTAGCCGTGCACACCGGACACGAACACGGGAAGTAGTGGAGGTCGTCGAGGTGGCGCGTCCCGCGGACCGTCAGGTACCGGTCGTCGCGGGCGTACAGCGCGTAGGCGGCGGAGTCGAAGAGGTCGCAGCCGGCGGCGACCGCCAGCGCGAACATCATCGGGTGGCCCGCGCCGAACAGGTGGACCGGCGCGGCGGGGCCCAGCCCCTGCTTGGCGGCGACGACGGTCTCGATCACGTCGTCGAAGCGGTACTCCTCCATCAGCGGCACGACGGCGCCGATGGGGAACACGTCGAGGTCGGTCCCGGCGGCGTGTTCGGCGGCCTCCCTGCGGAGGTCCGGGTAGGTCGACCCCTGGACGGGCGCGTTGACGAGCATCTCGCCGAGGTCGAGGTCTTCGGCCTCCGAGAGGGCGATCTCCGTCTCGGCCAGCTCCTCCTCGGCCCGCTCGCGGGAGACGTCCGGCGGCGTCGGGATGTCGACCGGCGTCCCGATGTCCGAGCCGATGTCGTGCTGGAAGGCCAGGATCTCGTCGGTCGTGACGGTGATCTCGCCGTACTCGGCCAGCTGGAACGAGCCGGAGTCGGTCATGATCGCGCCGTCGAAGCCGAGCATCTCGTGGAGGCCCTCCGACAGGGCCCGCTGGCGCAGGTGCTCGGTCTTGCGGATGATGTAGGAGTTGGTGATGAGGATCTCGGCGCCGAACTCCGAGGCGAGCCGCTCGGGCTCGACCGTCAGGACGTTGGGGTTGATCACCGGCAGCAGCGCCGGCGTCTCGACGGTCACGCCCGCCCGCGGCACGGCGAGTTCGCCGATCCGGCCCGCGGCGTCGGTGACCCGGAGTTCGAAGTGGTCGCGCATAGGGGCGGTTCCGCCGGCCCGGCGGTAAGGATTGCGTTCCGGTGGTGGCCGAGCGGGCCGTACGCCCGCGGCTCCCGCCCGCTACGCCGTCGTGAGATAGAGGACGCCGAAGATCAGGGCGTCGTACATGGCGTGAATCGTCGCGGAGACGACCAGATTGTCGGTGAGTTCGTAGGCCGTCCCCAGGACGAGGCTCGGGAAGAACAGCAGCGAGATCGTCGCGAGCCGCGCGACCGTCGGGCCCGCCAGCGCCAGGAAGTGGATCGTGGCGAACAGCGCCGCGGCCAGCAGGATCGCCACCGCGGGGTGGAACGCCTCGCGGAGGCGACGCTGGACGACGCCGCGGAACAGCAGTTCCTCGCAGGGACCGATCACGAGGAACGCCAGCGGGATCAACACCAGGAACAGGTCGGGGTTCTGCATCCCCGCCTCCGCGGTCTGGTTGCTCGCGCCCTCGACGGAGGTCTGGGCCAGCACCATCGAGCCCGCGATGGCCAGCGCGACCGCCAGGACGAACCCCCCGACGACGAGCAGGAGCTCCCGCCACGTGGGCCAGCGCACGCCCACGGACGCGGGGGCGAGTCCCCTGACGGCGAAGTACGCGAACGCGACGCCGCCGAAGCCGACGTACTGGGTGAGAACGAGCAGGAAGACGATCCGCGGGAGCAGGTCGAGCGAGATGCCGAGCAGGGCGAACAGCAGTCCCGAGAGCAGCACCAGCGCGAGCGACGCGGCGGGCCCGGCGACGCCGACCCCGACGGCGACGGCGACCGCCCGGACCTTGGCGCGGACGCCCCCGACCGTGAGCGGGACCATACCCTCGCTCGGGCGGGCACGGGCAAAGGCGTTCGGTTCGCAGGGATCGGGCCGTCGCAAGCGGCAGTCGGGTCGCCCCGGCGCCTATCGCTCGGTCAGTTCGTGGTGGAGCAGGGCAGTGACCGCCCGGCCGTCGCGCAGGTCGCCGTCGACGGCGGCGGCGAGGAGGTCGTCGTAGGCGGCGGTGGCGACGCGGATGCTCTCGTTGTGGTCGAGGCGCTGCTCGGCGGTGGGCTCGCAGTCCACGGCGCGGAAGTAGTGGTGCTCGATGTCGGCGACGCCGTTGGCCGGTTCCACGGTCAGGAACCGCTCGACGGACCTGGCCTCGTGGCCGGTCTCCTCGGCCAGTTCCCGGCGGGCGGTCTCGGCGAGCGAGTCGTCCGCGGTTTCGGCGGTGCCGGCGGGCAGCCCGCGGTTGACCCGGCGGACCGCCTGGCGCCACTCCTCGATGACGACGACCTCGCCGTCGGGGGTGAACGGCAGGACCACGACCGCGGGCGGTTCGTCGACGTAGTGGTAGTCGGTCTGGGTGCCGTCCGGGAGGACCACCTCGTCCCGGCGGACGTCGAACCCCGGACAGGCGTAGTCGACCGCCGAGTCGAGGGTCGTCCACGCCAGCGGATCGGCGGGGGAGGTGTCGGACGCGGGCTCCTCGTGCGGATCAGTCATGTGCGGGCGGACGGCCGGTCGGGAGAAAAAGACCGTGTTCCCGGGTCGGCGCCGAGCGCGTCACTCGCGGGCGGCGACCCACCGGAACCGCACGCCTGCGGCGACCAGCACGAGCGAGAGCAGCGTCAGCGCGAGCTGGAGCTCGCCGTACCAGAACGGGAGCGAGGGGTAGACCGCCCGCAGGCCGACCAGGGCCAGCGAGAGGCCGGGGACGTCGTCGCCGGTCGACGCCGAATCCTGCTGGCTGGCCGTTCCGGACCCGATCTCCGGGTGGTAGAGCCGCCCGGGCGACGACTCCCCCTCCGGGAGGCGGTCGGCCTCGTAGGGGACGCGGTCGGTCCGGACGCTCCAGTTGACCGCGCCGGACTCGTTGACCTCGACCAGCCGCCGGTTCAGCGTATCCGTGACCAGCGTGTTGCCGTTCGCCAGGCGGTCGGCGTCCCGCGGCCAGTTGAAATCGACCTCCTCGGCGGAGTCGAGCGTCCAGGCGATCACCCACTCGCCGGTCTCGTTGCGGTGGAGTTCGACGATCCGGTCGTTGTCGCTGTCGGCCACGAGCACGGCGCCGTCGCCGAGCCACTGCGGGTTGTGCTGGTGGTTCAGGAGCGACGGGTCGCCGCAGCGGACCTCGCCGTCGCCGTCGCGGTCCCGGAGCTGCCCGGATCCGGTACAGGTGGCGTCCGAGGCGTCGTCGTCTTCGTTGATCACCTCGACGACGCCCCTGCCGCGCTCGACGATCAGGAGCTGGTTGGCGTTGCGCACCGACACCAGGTAGCGGTCGCCGCCGATGTGGTCGACGTCGTTGATGTGGAGCCAGTCGGTCTTGGTCGGGTCCGGCGGCGCCTCGTAGAAGTCGCTGGCGCGCCACTGCCAGGTGATCTCGCCGTCCTTCACGGTCATGATCCGCTCGTGCTCCATGTCGGTCAGCAGCATCTCGCCGGAGGGGAGCGGCTCGGCGTCGTGGGCCTCGCTGTTCTTCGCCGTCCGGACCGGGTAGCTGTACTCGTCGACGACGTGGGGCTGTGGGGCCGTGTCGATGACCCGATAGCCCGTCCGCGTACACGGCGGCTCGTAGGGGCCACAGTCCTGGTAGCCCGAGTGCATGAACGCCGCGACGACGGTGCCGTCGTCGCGCCTGGTCACGTCGAAGTACGAGTCCGCACTGTCTTCGCGCCAGGTCGTGTTGTTGCCCGTGAGGAGGTAGACGCTGCCGTACTTGTGCCACCCGGCGCCGCCGCCCTGGGAGCCGACGAGAGTCTGCCGGGCGACGCTGCCGTCGCCGCCCGCGGCGCCGACCTCCGGTGCGAGGACCGCGCTGACCGAGAGGGTCGCCGCCAGCAGCACGATCCCCGCCAGCAGCAACGAGGTGCCCGCGACCTCGGTTCTCATCGCTCCGAACGTCCCGGGTCGCGAGGATAAGTGGTTCGACTCCGGCGAGCGGCCCCGAACGGGGAGGGGACGCCGACGAACAACTACAAGCGTCCGCCGAGTGCATCGCCGTACATGACCGAGTCGGTCCTGACGTACGTCCTGCCCGTCGTCGCCGCCTTCGTCTGGGCGGGGAGCATCGTCGTGACGCGCCGCGCCCTGCTCCACGGGGCGTCGGCCCTCCAGGCGACGCCCGCGTCGGCGCTCGTGAACGTGCCCCTCTACTGGGTGACGCTCGGGGCGGCGGTCGCACTCGGGGCGGCCACGCCCGTTTTCACGCCGACCGTGGTGGCCGCCTTCGTCGCCTCGGGGCTCGTCGGGACGACCGGCGCCCGCCTGGTCTCGAACCGCGGCATCGACCGACTGGGCGCGAGCGTCAACGCCGCCGCCGTCAGCACCCGGCCGCTGTTCGCGGCGGTCCTCGCGCTGTTCGTGCTCGACGAGGTCGTCGCGCCCGCGACCGCCGCGGGCGTGGTCGTCCTCGTCGCCGGCGTCGTGCTCCTGTCGCTCTCCGGCGGCGGCAAAATCGGCGGCTGGCCGAAGGCGTCGCTGGCGCTCCCGCTGGCCGCGGCGGCGCTGTTCGCCGTCAGCGACGTGCTCCGGCGGTTCGGCCTCACCGTCGCGCCCGTCCCGGCGCTCCAGGGCGTCGCCGTCCACGAGGTCGCGGGGCTGGTCGGCCTGGTGGTCGTCGCCGCCGCGATCCGGGGACGGGACGTGCTCGCGGTCCCGGCGGACGCCCGGCGGTCGCTGCTGGTCGGCGGGGCGCTGTTCGGCGTCGCCATGCTGCTGTTCGTCGAGGCGCTACGCCGCGGGAAGGTCGCCGTGGTGACGGCGCTGGCCGGGACGGCCCCGCTGTTCGTCACCGTCCTCTCGCACCTGTTCCTCCCGGGCGTCGAACGGCTCACCCGCGGGATGATCGTCGCGACGCTCCTGATCGTGCTCGGCGGGGGCGTGATAGTCCTGTTCTGAGCGGGCACGTCCACCTGCCTCGCCACCGACGCGTCCGCCCGTACCGCTTCCGGCGACGATGGTCAGGGGCCGTCCTCGTAGACCTCTTCGATCGCCGGTTCGCCGCCGAGCAGGGCGTTGATCCGCCGGGTGATCCAGTCGAAGACGAACACAAGCGGGAGGAGGAGTCTCTCGACGACGGTGAGCGGGCGAGCCACCCGGAGCGCCCAGCCGCGGGCGTTCCCGAGTCCGTACGACTTCGGCACGATCTCCCCGAAGATCAGGATGACGAAACTCGCCAGGACCGTCGCCGCGGCGGCGGCGGTGCCGGCGGGGAACAGCTGGGCGAGCAGCACCGCCGTGAGCGTGGAGATGGCGACGTTGACGACGTTGTTGCCGACGAGGATCGTCACCAGCAGGCGGTGGGGGTCCTCGCGGAGGTCCCCGAGCGTGCGGGCCTCGTCGTCGCCGCTCGCGGCCTGCTCGTCGATCCACGACGCCGGCAGCGAGAAGATGGCCGACTCACTGCTCGAGAAGAACGCGCTCAGGAGCACCAGGACCGCGATCACGGCGATCCAGGCCCACGGTTGTATCGCTGGCATGTCCAGGCGTGCGACGCCCACCCGTAAAACGGACCGGGTCGCTGCTCACTCGATTACGGTGTCGGTATCGTGCAGCACGAGCGCGACGATCCGCCAGCCGTCGTCGGTGTCCCGGAGGAGGTAGGGGTCCCGAGCCGTTCCATGACCTCGCCCGCAGTCGTGTACCGCGTCCACGCGCTGCTCGCGAGGACGTCCTGGTCGCTCAGCGGGTGGTAGACGAGGCGGTCGATCTCGCCGCGGTCGTAGGCGGCCTCGTCGAGCGTGTCCAGGTACGCGCCCATCACCTTGCGGACGTCCGTCTCGCTGGTGAGCCAGAAGAGGTCGTCGGGGGTGACCGACAGCAGCGGCACGGTGTAGTGCTCGACGACGGCGTCCAGGTCGAGGTCGGTGTAGGCCTCGCGGTAGGAGGCGAAGAACGCGTCCAGTTCGTCGGTGGCGACGTCCATGGTCGGGAGGTGCGCCGGGGCGAGGAAATAGCTTCACATCGGCGGCGACGGGGCCGCGCGCGAGTGTCGTCTCTCCGAGGCGAGTGTCGTCTCTCCGAGAGGACTCACGCGCGGTCGGCCAGAAGCCGCTCACGCGCGGTCGGCCAGAAGCCGCTCACGCGCGATCGGCCAGAAACCGGCTCGCCCGTTCGGCGATAGCGCGCCGGAGCGCCGACGGGTCGACGTCGCTCCCGCCGTGGCAGAGCCGGCGGTGGTGCTCGCGGTAGACG
>JBDGUA010000037.1:0-1380 GCA_042216345.1 Haloferacaceae archaeon | reverse complement strand
CGGGTCGACGTCGCTCCCGCCGTGGCAGAGCCGGCGGTGGTGCTCGCGGTAGACGCCCTCCAGCACCCGGTCCCGGACCGCGTCGACCGTGACGGCCTCGCCGCGCTGCGCCAGCCGCTGGGCGGTCGCCTCGAATCGACGCCGCGGGGCGAACTCGTCGACGACGTCCGCGACGGGCGCGTCGACGGGGGCGGGCTCCGGGTTCTCGAGGGCCGGATTGGGCAGCCGCGCGCGCCCGCCGGACTTGTTGCGGAGCAGGACGCCCGCGGCGGGCCCGTCGTACCAGTGCGAGGTGGGCAGCTCGTAGGCGTCGGGGTCGAAGTCCCGCGCTCGCACCTCGCGGGCGACGGCGTTCAGGGGGTCGAGACCGAGCCGCTCGAAGACCTGCTCGGTCGCGTCCGGCGGGAGGAACGCGTCGCGGTCGCCCACCCAGACGTCGCAGCCGAGAAAGGAGGGGAGCCGTCCCCAGTCGTACTCGATCGAGCCCTTCTGCGTGGCGACACCGAAGAAGGTGACCGACTCGACGTCGGCGAGGGCGTCGCGCAGCGCCGCGCGGTCGAGACTCGACCGGACGTGCCGGATCGCGTGGCGGTACGGCAGCGGGGCGTCGTCAGCGGGGAAGACGCGCTCGCGGTCGCCGAACCGGAGGGCCCCCGACTCGCGGACCTGGAACCGCAGGTGGGCACCGTCGACCCACTCCAGGATCCAGAGGTGGCCCGTCTCGAGGAGTTCGGTCGGCGCCGCCGCGACGGTCGGCGTCCCGGGGTGGCTGTGCATAGTCGTACGTGCCACTCGACGGGCGGCGTATTTGAACGCTGCCGTGGCGGCACCGTCGCTGGGCGTCGAGCGCGGTCGAAACGGCAGTGGTGTGGGATGCCAGCCCGGTTCCAGGGGGGCGTTCGATGGAACCAGTTTCGCGCCGTCGGGACGGCACCTAACGCCTCGACGCCGTAACTTATCAAGGTTTCGGAGATTGGGAATCTGACGAGTGGGTAACCACACACGGTTACGACAGCCAGCGAGAAGCCGGGGACCGGAGTCGACGTGGGTCCCGGGCAGGGGCTCCGTCGCTGACTCCCAGGACGGCCGTTCGACGCCTCCCGGGGCAGACGTCCAGCGCTGCCTTCCAGGGCAGACGTTCGGCGCTGCCTCCCAGGGCGGACGTTCGGCGCTAGCGGCCCTCACAGCCAGCCCCCGGAGTCAGGCCAGGTCCACGTACTGGTTCTCCCACTCCCGGCGGGCCTCGATTTCCCGTCGGCCGCGCCGTGTGAGCCTGTAGAAGTTGGTTCGCCGATCACGCTCTCCCTTCTCGACGAGACCCTTGTCGACCAGCGTGTCCAGGTTCGGGTAGAGTCTCCCGTGGTGGATCTCTTTCTCGTA
>JBDGUA010000045.1:0-27425 GCA_042216345.1 Haloferacaceae archaeon | reverse complement strand
GTGGTGTCGGGCGCCGGAGCGAAAAGCCTGTTCACGGTCCGAATCACGGGGCACAGTCGGCGGCGTCGTCAGGTCGACGCCGCGGTCTCGTCACCTGATCGCCGAAGACCGGTCGCCTCGCCTGATCGCCGAAGACCGGTCGCCTCGCCTGATCGCCGAAGACCGGTCGCCTCGCCTGATCGCCGGGGGCCGATCGCCCCCCACTCGACGGGGGTGATCGCCTCACGGATCGCCGGAGGTTCCGAGCCCCGGGATCGACGTCTCCTCCTCGACCCAGCCCATCAGCCGCGAGGCCGAGATGACCAGCGCCAGATAGAGCAACGCCGCCAGCGAGAACATCGCCGTGTAGCGGAAGTTCTCGGAGGCGATGGCGTTCACGCGGTTGAACAGTTCGGGGACGGTGATGAACGCCGCCAGCGAGGAGTACTTGATCATGTAGACCAGTTCGTTCGACCAGCCGGGGATGGCGAACCGCAGCGCCTGCGGGAGGACGACGAACCGGACCGACTCCAGCTTCGAGAGGCCGATGGCCCGGCCGGCGGTGAGCTGGCCGGCGTCGACGCTCTCGATGGCCGCGCGGATGTACTCGGCCTGGTAGGCGGAGCTGTTGAGCGTGAAGCCGACGATGGCCACCCAGACAGCGGGCCCGGCGGCGAACAGCGCCACGAGGGGATCCGGGACGTACTGGCCGAGGTTGAGCCCGTAGTAGAAGACGAACAGCTGGGCCAGCAGCGGCGTCCCGCGGAGCAGTTCGGTGTACGCCAGCGCCACCCACGCGCTCCACTTGCCGTACACCCGGGCGACCGACAGCGGGACCGCGAGGACGAAGCCGGCGGTCGTACCGATGAGGGTGAGGATCAGGGTCAGCCGCAGCGCGTTCGCCAGCGTCGGCAGGTTGGTGAACGCGAAGGCGACGGCGTCGAACAGCCCCGCGAGCACCGGCAGACCGGCCCCGAACGACTCGATGGTCGCGGGCGGGACGAACGGCTGGCCCGGGGGGACCAGCAGCCCGCCCGTCAGGTCGTTGACCCAGCGGGCCAACAGCCACGCCCAGAAGACGGCCAGCCCGACGAGCGCGACGCCGTCGCCGACGTCGACCCTCGAGAGGGCGCCGTGGTCGGCGAACTCGGTGTCGTCGGGGACGGTCTCGCTGGTGCTCATCAGTGGGTCTCCGCGAGTCGGCTGAGGAACGACCGGGTGCGCTCGTGCTCCGGGTTCTCGAAGAGCTGTTCCGGCGGCCCGCGCTCGACGATCTTCCCGCCGTCGAGGAAGAGGAGCTGGTTGGCGACCTGCCGCGCGAACGACATCTCGTGGGTGACCACGAGCATCGTCATGCCGCGCTCGGCCAGGTCGCGCATGACCGAGAGCACCTCGCCGATCAGTTCGGGGTCGAGCGCGCTGGTCGGCTCGTCGAACAGCATCAGCTTCGGCTCCATCGCCAGCGCGCGGGCGATGCCGACGCGCTGTTTCTGCCCGCCGGAGAGTTCGCCGGGGTAGGAGTCGGCCTGGTCGAGCAGCCCGACGCGTTCGAGTTGCTGTTCGGCGCGGTCGCGGGCCTCCGCCGCCGGGAGCCCGAGGACCCGCTTGGGGCCGAGGGCGACGTTCTCGCGGGCGGTGAGGTGCGCGAAGAGGTTGAAGTCCTGGAACACCATCCCGACCTGGCGGCGGAGGTCGTTCTCGTCCATCGAGAGCACCGACTCCCCCTCGAGGAAGATGTCGCCGTCGTCGAACTCGGCGAGGCGGTTGACACAGCGCAGCATCGTCGACTTGCCGCTCCCGCTCGGGCCGATGAGGACGGTCACGTCCCCCCGGTCCATCTCGAAGCTGATGCCCTGGAGCACCCGCTCGTCGCCGTAGCTCTTGTAGACGTCCTCGACGCGCAGTAGGTTCTCTGTGGTGGTCATGCGTTGCCCTCCGGAATCGCGTAGTAGGTCCGCAGGTAGTCCAGCCCGCGGTTGGCCAGCATCGTCAGCACGAAGTAGATCGCCGAGGCGAAGAGGATCACCTCGAGCACGGCGGTCGTCTGCCGGACGAACAGGTCGTAGCTGCGGGTGAGCAACTCGGCCAGTCCGATCGCGAAGACGACGCTGGTGTCTTTCAGCACGATCGTCACCTCGTTCTGGAAGCCCGGGACCGACCGGCGCAGCGCCTGCGGGACGATCACGTAGCGGATCGCCTCCAGGCGCGTCATGCCGATCGAGCGGGCCGCCTCCATCTGCCCCCGCGAGACGCTCTGGATGGCCCCGCGGAAGATCTGGCTCTGGTAGGCCGCGCTCCGCAGGCCCAGTCCCAGGACGCCGGCGAGGAACGCCCCCGAGACCTCGACGACGAGGAGGTCGATGTCGGGCGTCGGGAAGACGAAGTACATGATGATGAGGATGACCACGATCGGCGTGCCGCGGAGCACCGTCCCGACGACGCCCACGAGCCGCCGGGACCAGCCGCCGCCGTACACCTCGGTCGCCCCCGCCGGGAAGCCCAGGGCGAACCCGAGCAGGACGCTCGCGATCGTCAGCCCGACGGTCAGCACGGTGCCCCACAGCAGGTACGGGGCGTTGGCGAGGACGAAGTCCCAGTCCGAGAGCGTGGTCTGGAGCGGCGCCAGCGGGAGGCCGCCGCCCGCCGCTCCGGGGACCGCTACCGAGAGCGGCGAGGCGAGCGAGGCGGCGAGTGCCGACGCGGACGCGAACATCTTACGACTCGGCGAACCACTTGTTCCGGAGCTCCTCGTACCTGCCGGCGTCGCGGACGGCACCGAGGCCCTCGTTCAGCGCGCTCGTGAGGTCGTCGTCCTCCGTGCGGACGCCGAAGCCGTAGTTCTCGCCCGTCTCGTAGATGAACGCGATCTCCACGTCGCGGCTCTCGACGAACGTCTGGGCGACGGGCTTGTCGACGACGATGGCGTCGAGGTTCCCGTTCTCCAGGTCCTCGACCGCGAGGACGTAGTTGCCGTAGGTCTTGAAGTTCGACTCCTTGAGCTTCCCGGGCTTGACGAGTTCGTCCTTGACGACGCCGGCGCCGGTGGTTCCCTCCTGGGCGCCGATCAGGTGACCCGAGAGGTCGTCCAGCGCGCCCGGCGAGAAGTCCCCGCCCTTGCGGACCAGGATCGCCTGGTCGGCGCTGTAGTAGGGGTCGGAGAAGTCGATGGTGGCGTCACGGTCCTCGGTGATCGTCATCGCGGCGGCGATGACGTCGATGCGGTCGTTCGTCAGCGCCGGGATCAGCGAGGAGAACTCGAACTCCTTCCACTCGCCGAGCGTGTAGCCGTCGGCCTCCTCGACGACCGCCGTCAGGAGGTCGACGTCGAAGCCGACGAGGGTGCCCTGGTCGTCTTTCATCTCGAACGGGGGGAACCCCGGTGCCGTGCCGGGGACGATCTCGTCGGCGCCGCCACCGCCGCCGATGCACCCCGCGACACCGCTGAGACCAGCGACGCTGCTGGCGCCCGTGACTCGGAGATACGTCCGGCGACTGATTTCCGTCGAATAGCGAGACATGCGTCTCTCAATGCACGGCCAATGTTTGAGCCTTTCCGTCTCCATCGGTTGTTTTCGGTGAAATCCCGCGTTTCCGACGCGTCCGCGGGCGAGCGCGGACGGGAAAGTGGCCGACTGCACGTGATTCGATTGTCGGCGGCGACGCGCTAGACCGCGTAGCCCGCGCCGCTAGTCGCTCCCGACGCGCGGCATCGCTAGTCACTCTCGACGCGCCGCACGGCTAGTCACCCCTGGCACTCAGCGTCGCTAGTCGCCCCGGACGAACGTCGACACGTCGGGGTCGCGGACCTCGCCCCGGCGGTAGGCCAGCCACGTCGTCACGGCGACGAGACCGAACGCCGCGCCGAGGATGGCGGCGTTGAGTTCGTGGACGACGGGGGTGTAAAACACCAGGTCGCGGCCGAGCAACAGGTGGACGATCACGAGCCCGAGCACGCCGCCGGTCGCCCAGCGCAGACGCGGGAGGGCGGTCCGCCCGAGCAGGACGGTCGCGGCGAGGACCCCGGCGACGATCACCAGCGAGAGGCCGTAGAAGACCCCCTGCATGGGCGGCGAGTACTCGACCGCGGGGACGACCCGGCTGAACAGGACGCTCGGCGGCAGCAACACCAGCGCGGCCAGCAGGGAGAACCGGGCGCGGGCCAGCGCGGGCCGGCTGTCGTGGCGGTCGTAGGCGAAGAGGGTGGTCAGCACGAGCGAGCCGAAGATGGTGAGCGCGAACACCATGTGCGCGGCGTGGGTCGGCGTCGAGTACCCCTGCGGGAGCGCCCCGTTGAGCGTCACCGTGATGGCGCCCACGGCGATCTGGAAGGGCAGGACGACGAGCGCGAGCGTCGCCGCCGCGCGGGTCCGGCGATCCGCGTCGCCCAGCCACGCCCACGCGGTGGTGCCGAGGATGAACCAGCCGGTGATCATCGCCACGAGCCGGTGGAACCACTCGACGAAACTCGGGAGCGTGCTCGGGAACAGCCCGCCGTCGCACAGCGGCCACTGCTGGGAACAGGCCAGGCCCGACCCCGTCGCCGCCGTGTAGACACCGAGCGTGATCAGCACGAGCGTCAGCGCGGTCGTGACCCCGGCGAAACGGCGGAAGGTGAGCCAGGCGGGGGGGCTCGGAGTGCGCATATGCCCGCATCGGTCGTACGTCTACTTAGGCCTGTCCGATGGCCTCGACTCCCGGGAATCGGGCGGCGAGCGGAGGGCCTCAGAACCGGACCGCGGCGTCGTCGTCGACCACCTCGGCGCCGTCGAGGTCGGCGTAGGCGCCGTGGAGGCGGTCGTAGGTGTCCGCGAGCGCCTCGACGATCACCTTGGTGTCGCCGACGACGGGCATGAAGTTGGTGTCGCCGTTCCAGCGGGGCACCACGTGGGTGTGGAGGTGGTCGTCGATCGACCCGCCCGCGGCGCTGCCGCCGAGGTTCATGCCGGTGTTGAACCCGTCGGGACCGAACTCGGCGCGCAGCGCCTCGAAGGTCCACGCCTTCATGCGCGCGTGGTCGAGCCACGTCGCCTCGTCGAGGTCGCCCCACGCGCCGACGTGGTCGTCGGGGATGATCATGAGGTGGCCGGGGTTGTACGGGTAGTTGTTCAGCAGGACGAACGAGTGCTCGCCGCGGGCGACGATGCGGTTCTCCCGGTCGGCCTCCCGCGCCGGGAGGACGCAGAACGGGCAGCCGTCGATCTCGCCGCCGTCCTCGCGCTCGACCCACTCGATCCGCCACGGCGCGAACACCTGGTCCATATCCGGTGGACTCGTCGGGCGCGCTTAGTGCTTTTCCGTCGGGCGCCGGGGGGCGACAGAAGTGGCGGGCCGGCAGAAGTGGCGGGGGCGACAGAAGTGGCGGGGCCGGCAGAAGTGGCGGGGGCGGTTCGCGTCGGCGTCACGTCGCGCCGACGCCTCCCGGAGCCGTTCAGTTGGTCGTGATCTCGACGCCGTCCTCGGTCACGATCACGGTGTGCTCGGCCTGGCTGACCATGCAGCCCTCGTCCTCCTTGAGGACGGGGTAGCCGTGGAGGACGCCCTGCTGTTCGAGCCGTCGGATGGCCATCTCGGCGCGGGGGGCGTCGAGCCACCGGGCGGCGAACGGGAGCGTCCGGTACTCCTCGGTCACCTGCTCGAGGACCTGCCGGGCCTGGCGGTTGCGGACCGAGCGCTCGCGCTCGAGGCTGTAGATCTCCTCCTTGTTGCCCTCGCTGACCTTCCCCCGACCGTCGGTGGCGAAGGGCTCGACGGCGACGACGTCGCCGACCTCGAGTTCGACCGAGCGCTCGACCCCGCGATTCGGGACGTTCGGCCCCGTGTGGGCGTCGTACTGGGCGACGCCGTGGCCCGAGAGGTTCAGCACCGGCGTGTAGCCGTAGCCGCGGATGACGTCCTCGATCTCGGCGCCGACGTGGCCGACCTCGACGCCGGGGCCCATCGCGTCCAGGGCGGCCTCCAGCGCCTGCTCGGCGGCCTCGACGAGTTCGACGTTGTCCCCGAGGTCGACCGTGACGGCGGCGTCGGCGATGTAGCCGTCGACGTGCACCCCGAGGTCGAGACAGACCAGGTCGCCCTCGGCGAACTCGGTGTCGTCGTCGCGACCGGGGGTGGCGTGGCTGGCCTCCTCGTCGATAGAGATGTTGACCGGGAACGCGCAGCCGTCGGCGAGTTCGCGGATGCGGTCCTCGGCGTACTCGGCGACCTCCAGGTGGGTCCGTCCGGGCTCGACCAGCTCCTCGGCCTCGTCCATCACCGTCCGGAGGACGCTGCCCGCCTCCCGGTACTTCTCCACGGTCTCCTCGTCGAGGTCTCCGATGCTCATGCGTCGAGGGTGGGACGACGCGGCCAAAGAGGTTGCGGGACGGGACCGCAGGTCTGTTCCGGTGGTCCGAGAGCGGCCCGCACGCGCCCGGGGGCGCCCGCGATGCGTACAGAGTCCCGGGCCGTTCGCGTACCGTGAGTCCCGGGTCGTTCGCGGCCGCCGGTCGGATCACAGCCCCGAGGGGTAGAGGTCGGGCACCCGCTCGCGCTCGGGATGTAGCTCCAGCGGGTGCAGGGCGTCGGTCTGGTCGAGGTGGATGTAGGCGTCGTAGCGCTCGCGGAGGTCCGTCGGGACGTAGTTGCCCGACTCCAGCGCCGGGCGGTAGACGACGCCGATGGCGCGGTGGCCGCGGGGGTCCGCGAGGGCGTCGCCGGCGTCGACCTCGTCGGTGAACAGCAGGCGGTCCTCGTCGCCGGCGCGGTAGAAGGCGTCCTCGTAGCTGCCGGCCTTGGCGTCGGGAACCTGCATCCTCCGCATGCGGGCGCCCCACTCGTCGCCCGCGACGACGTGGCCGTGGTGGGTGCCGAAGCCGACGACGCCGACCGAGTCGTGGCGCTCGCGGACGAGCTGGCCGAGGTTGAGCCGGCCGCGCTCGGGCATGTCGGTGGCGCGGGCGTCGCCGACGTGGGTGTTGTGCGCCCAGACGATGGCCTTGCCGCCGCCGTAGTAATCGACCAGCCGGTCCAGCGTGTCGGCCATGTGCTCGTCGCGGACGTTCCAGGAGTTGTCCGGGCCGGTGAGCGCCCGGTAGTACGACTCCGCGTTCTGCGCGACCAGCGCGTTCTGCTCGAGGCCGAAGCGGTCCTCCGGGTTCTCGCCGGCGTGCTCGGGGAGGCGCTCGCGGACGCCCGCGAGCACGTCGACGACCTCGTCCTGGCAGGACTCCGGGACGAGTCGCGTCGAGCGGGCGTACGCCTGGGCGTCCCCGCCGTAGGCCTCGAAGCAGCGGTAGGCCTCGCGGGCGTGAGCGGCGTACTCGGGGTCGACGCCCTCCAGGTACTCGACGACCTCGTGCATCGACTCGAAGAGGCCGTAGACGTCGAGGCCGTAGAAGCCGACCAGGTCCCGTGGGTCGTCGCCGTCGACGAACTCCGCGTTGTGCAGTTCCAGCCACTCCAGCAGTTCCAGCAGTTCCCAGTTGGCCCACATCCAGGTCGGCCAGCGGTCGAAGGCCGCGAGCGCCCCCCGGGCGGTCGCCGGTGCGCCCGCCAGCCCCTTCACGAAGCGGTCGAGCGCGTAGCAGGCGGGCCAGTCGCCCTCGACGGCGACGAAGTCGAAGTCGGCCTCGCGGAGCAGTCGCGCGGTGAGGTGCGCCCGGTAGCTGTAGAACTGGGAGGTGCCGTGGGAGGCCTCCCCGAGGAGCACGTACTGCTCCTCGGCCAGGGAGGCGACGAGGTCGTCGAGGTCGCCCGGTCCCGCGAGGGGGCGGCCCTTCCGCCCGACCTCCCGGGCGGTCGCCTCCACGCCGTCGGGTTCCTGCCAGCTGCTGCGGCTGGTGAGAGCCATGCTGGATCGACAGTTGCGGTGGCGTGCGAAAAGAGTTGTTGGCCGTCTAACAGGAACGGTCGCGCACTCACATGAAGTCGCCGAGGCCGGACTGCTGGTCGTCGTCGCCCTCGTCGGCGTCGCCGCCGGCGGCGTCGCTGGCGGGCCCGGCGTCGCCGGCGTCGACGTCGTCGGTGGCGGCGGCCTCCCCGAGCGTCGCGTCCGTCGGTGCGTCCCCGGCGTCGGCGGCGGCAGCGTCGGCGGCGACAGCGTCGTCACCCGACGCATCCTCGTCGGTCGGCACGTCGCCGTCGGGACGACCGGCGAAGGCGCCGCCGGCGTGTTCCTCGAGGAGGTCCGCCCGCATCTCCTGGGCGTCCTCGACGATGGACGCGACCTTGTTGGTGGTCTCGCCCGAGCCCGTGACGTGGGCGACCGCCGCCTCGTCGAAGTCGTAGCGGGCGGCCATCAGGACGGTGAGTTCGCGGGGCTTGCAGTGGTGGGTCATCGCCGCGAGGTACGGGACGATCTCCCGGCGGGCGGTCGCGACGCTGACGCCGCTCTCGGTGGCGATGCTGCGCGCGACCGTCCGGGTGGTCTCGTCCGTCGAGCGCCAGAACTGCGGGCGCCCGAAGCGGGTCCAGCCGCCCTTGGTGCCGTCGCGGGCGGCGGCGACGCCGGCGGCGAGGTTGTCGGTCGCGTAGCGCCAGTAGCTGTAGTTCTGCGTCGCGCGGACCCGACCGAGCCACCGGTCGGCGTTCGCGAGGTGGTCGTACGCGCGGGCGAGCTCGGCGCCCTCGTACACCTTCGGGAGGTTGTCCTCGATCCACTTCGTGAGGTCGTCGGGGGTCTCGTCGACGTCGTAGGCGGCGTAGAGGGCGTCCTGGGCCCCCTCCTCCTTGAGGACGTCGTCCAGGAACTCGAAGATGCCGACGGTCGTGTCCCGGGCGCCCGTCGCGAGGTTCTCGACGGTCAGCCGGTCGACGTTCTCGGCGACTGCCTGGAGGTCGTTGACGGCGCCGCGGAGGTCGCCGCTGTTGGCCTCCGCGAGCTGCTGGAGTGCCTCGCCCTCGAACTCGATCTCCTCCTTGCGGCAGATGTCCCGCAGGACCGGCACGATCGAGCGCGCGGAGACGTCGCGGAACTCGATGTCCTGGCAGGCGTTGCGCAGCCCGCGGGACATGTCGTAGAACTCGTTGGCGATCAGGACGATCGGCTGGCCGGACTCCTTGACCAGCCGCGTGATCGCCTGGGCGCCCCCGCGGTCGTAGTTGCCGTGGATGTTGTCGGCCTCGTCGAGGATCACCAGCTGGCGACCGCCGCCCTCGGCGCCGAGGCTCGTGCCGCTGGCCCGGGCCGCCGACCCGCCGAGGGTCGCGTTCTTCGCGGCCCGCCCGGCGAAGCGCTCGATCACGTCGGCGGTGCGCTGGTCCGAGGCGTTGAGCTCGACCGTCTCCCAGCCCATGTCCGCCGCCAGCGCGTGGGCCGCCGACGTCTTGCCGACACCGGGGCTCCCGTGGAGGATCACCGCCTCGCGGTGGTCGTCCCACGTCTCGGCCCACTCCAGGAACTGATCGCGGGCCTTGTCGTTGCCCCGGAGCTCCGAGAGCGTCCGCGGGCGGTATTTCTCCGTCCAGTCGACCATTACCGGCTGTAGGGGGCTTCCGAGTTTAGTGGTTGCGGAGCGCCCCGCAGGCGGAGTGCCCCGCCGGCGCGGCGACGGCGCGGTACGGGCACGCCGGCGCGAGTGGCAGAGCCGTGGCTCTGCCGGCGGCGAACCCAAGAACGGACGGCGGATTACGCTCCGGGTGCGTACTCCGGCTCGTGGCTGCGGTCGTCCGCCGACCCCGTCACGCTGCCGACGACCTTCGCGCCGGCGAGGTACAGTGCCAGGAACGGCAACAGCGGCAGCAACACGAACGCACACAGGAGCGCGACGACGTGTCCGACCCGCGCCATCGTTAGCTCTGCCTTGGACCTCCCGAGGACTGCACGTCTGTCCATGGTTCCGTGCCGAACTATCTCCAGCGGGAAAAAATAGGTTTCGGACCCGGAGACTGCGGCAGGGCGCCCGTTCGAGGGACCGACGGACTCAGAAGATGTTCGCCTGCTGGTAGACCGACAGCCCCTCGTTGGTGATCTCGTAGGGTTTGGTCTCGCGGGAGTGGTTGGCGTCGCGGATCTTCTGGATCTCGATGGCCAGGCGGGTCTCGCGGAAGTCCGAGGGCCGGACGTACTGGAGGACGAACATCGCGTCGGCCAGGTACTCGATGATGCCGTGCCGGGAGGTGTAGGGGTCGGAGGCGCTGGCCTCGCTGGTGACGAACGTGGTCACGCCGGCGCGCTTCAGCGCCTTGGTGAACTGGAACACCTCGCTGCGGCGGCGGGCCGGACTGTCGTACATCATCTCCAGCAGCGAGACCGAGTCCAGCACCAGCCGGTCCGCGCCGAAGTCGTCGATGAGGCGCGGGAGTTCGTTCTGGATGCTGGCGAGGCTGTGGGCCATCTCGATCGGGTCGAAGTCCACGATGGCGAGCTGGTCGTCGGCCTCGTACTGGCCGAACTCCCAGCCCTTCTCGTCGGCGGTGTTGACGATGCGGTCCCGCCCCTCCTCGAGGGTGATGTAGACGGCGTTCTCGCCGCGCTCGAGCGCGGTCTTGAGGAACTGCAAGCCGAAGGTCGTCTTGCCCGTCCCCGCGGAGCCGATCGCGGCGATCAGCGAGCGCTCGGGGATGCCGCCGAGGATCATGTCGTCCAGCCCCTCGATCCCGACGTCGAGGCGCGCGAGTTCGGACTCGAACTCCTCCTCGTCGAACTCGTCGGTCCCGCCGCCACCGAAGCCGAACTCCTCGCCGCCACCGCCGAACCCCTCGCCGCCGCCGAAGCCGAACTCCCCGCCGCTTCCCGCGCCGCCCCCACTGCCGGCTACGCCGCCCATTCCCCCGCCGAAGGCACCCTGGCCGCCCTGGCCGCCCTGGCCGCCCTCCGGCGAGGGTGCGTTCTGGAAGGCCGTGTTGAAGTCCTGTTCGAAGGGGCTCTGTCCGTCACCGGCGTCCGGTTCCGGGGGGGTCTCTTCGCCCGAAGGCTGGTCCGGGGGGGTCTCTTCACCCGAAGGCTGGTCCGGGGCAGTTCCGTCACCCGAGGGCTGCTCCCGGGGGGCTCCCGCCCCGGTCGCGTCGGCTTCGGACGCCGACGAGTCTCCGGCGGAGTCGCCGCTCCCCTCGGTCGGTTCGGCCCCTTCGATCGCCTCGGACGCTGCCGGTGGCTCGGAGTCCCCCGCCCGCTCCTCGGTCCGCTCCTCCTCGGTCCGCTCCTCCTGGGCCCGCTCCTCGCGCCGTTCCTGGTCCTCGCGGACGGCCTTCTCGAACCAGTCTTCGTCGTCGTCGCTCACGCTTTCACCTCGGGCAGTGTCCGACGCCGCCAGCGCCGACTGTCAGCCCCGGCGGGCGGCACGGGAGACCAGGGACCGTACATAGCGTTGCCTACCGGGCCTGAGGTCATGAATGTTGTCCGTAGCGGCACCCCGAGGATGCGACGGTCCGGGGGCGCGTGGGCCAGCCCCGACCGTCCCGGGGGGCGGCGATCGACGAACGGTAGGGAGGGGTTTTTCCCGAGCGGGGGCAAACCCCGCCACATGAGAGTCGGCATCGTCGCCCAGAAGGGGAACAGTCGGGCCGCGTTCCTGGCGGACGACCTCCGCACTCGGCTCCGCGAGCGTGGCGTCGACGTCGCCATCGACGCGGCGACTGCCGACGCGCTCGGGGTCGAGGGCGTCGACGTCAGTGCCCTGGCTGACACGGACCTGATCGTCAGCATCGGCGGGGACGGCACGTTCCTCTACGCCTCGCGGGGCGCCGAGGGGACGCCGATCATCGGCGTCAACCTCGGCGAAGTGGGGTTCCTGCCGGCGGTGGGGCCGGACGAGGCCGTCGAGGCGGTCGTGACCGAGGTCGAGGCCATCGAAGAAGGGACCTTCGAGGCCCGCGAGGTGCCGCGCCTGGCGCCGCGGGGCGAGGACTGGACCGGCACGCCCGCCACCAACGAGATCGTCGTCCAGGGGCCCCGCCGGGGCCACGGCGGGGGCGCCGGCGTCGAGATCCGGGTCGACGGCTCCCTGTACTCCGGCGGCCACGCCGACGGCGTCCTGATCGCGACGCCGACGGGATCGACCGCCTACAACCTCAGCGAGCGCGGGCCGCTGGTCCACCCCGGCATCGACGGCCTGGTGATCAACGAGATGTGCGCCGACGGCGGCATGCCGCCGCTGGTCGTCGGCGCCGACTCGACCGTCTCGGTCACGCTGACCGACGCGTCGAAGGCCGTCGTCGTCAGCGACGGGCGGGTCGTCCGGGAGCCGACGCCCCCGACCGAGGTGTGGATCGAGACCACCCGGCCTCCCGTGCGGATCGCCGGCCCGTCGTCGGACTTCTTCGAGGCGCTCGGGAAACTCGACTAGTCGAGCCGGATTCGTCCGCTGGGTCGACGGATCGACGGGTCGACGGATCGACGGATCGACAGATCGACGAATCGACGATCCTCAATCGGCTGCGGTCTCGCCGTCCTCGACGCCCCGGATCTCGAACCGCGTCCCGTCGTCGTCGCTCCGGGTGACGTGAACCTCCCACCCGTGCAGGTCGGCGATCTCGGAGACGATGTGGAGGCCCAGCCCCGTCCCGTCGGCGTTCGAGTAGTAGGCCGACAGCACCCGGTCGCGCTCCTCCGCGGGGATCCCGGGTCCGTCGTCGGCGACGTAGAACCCGTCGGTGAGTGTCCCGACGGTCACGGTGACGTCCTCGCCGCCGTGCTTGACCGCGTTCTCGAACAGGTTCTCCAGGAGCCGCGGGAGGAGGTCCGGATCGGCCAGGATCGTGCGGTCGGTCCGAACGCGACACGTCGCAGCCGCGCCCGCGACGTGCTGCCAGCACTCCTCACAGACCGCCGCGAGGTCGACGGCCTGGTGGTCGTCGACCGGTTCGGCCCCGCGCGACAGCGCGAGGAGGTCCTCGACCAGCGAGAGGGCGCGATCCACCGCATTCGCCGCCTCGCCGACGTTCGAACTCTCGAACTCTTCGGCGGCCAACTCGAGCCGACCTTGCGCCACGTTCAACGGGTTCCGGAGGTCGTGGCTGACGATGCTCGCGAACTGTTCCAGCCGCTCGTTCTGGCGCTGGAGCTCGCCGGTTTGCTCGAGCAGATCGAGGGCGATCGCCGCGTTGGCCGCGACGGTCTCGGCCAGCCGAATGTCGGTCTCGTCGAACGCGTTCGGCGTCGTGTCGATGACGCTCACCGTGCCGTGGCCCCCGATCGGGACGTACATCGCCGCCCGGGCGTCGCCGCGGTCGTAACCGTCGTCGATCGTCTGCACGTCGTCGAAGACCACCGTCTCCTGCGCCGCGAAGGAGTGTCCCGCCGCCCCCTCGCCGAAGGCGTAGGTGGGCCGATCGCCCAGGACGGTCTCGGCCTCCAGCGGCACCGCGGCCGGGTACAGGTGCTCGCCGTCCGCGCTCACCAGGCGAACCACGTTGTGCGGGTACCCGAGGATCTCCTGGACGGTCTCGGCGGTCCGCGTCGCGACGGCTTCCGCGTCCTCGGCTTCGAGGAGCCGACGCGTGCCCTCGTGGAGCCGCGCCAGCGCCCGTTCGCGCTGGGCGCGCTCCCGGTTGCTGAGTGCGCGGTGAACGACGTCGGCGACGTCGCCGGCGAAGGAGATCTCGTCTTCGGCCCACTCCCGCGTCCCGCCGACGTGTTCGTGGCAGACGACGCCCGTGACGGTCCCGGCGGAGTGGAGCGTGGCGTCCAGCAGGGCGCCGACGTCGTTGCCGTCCAGGTACGGGGTCAGCTCCGCGGTCCGCGGATCGTTCACCGCGTCGTCGGCGACGATCACGCGGCTCTCCTCGAGCACCCGGAAGTATCTCGGGTGGGTGTCGAGGGGCAACGCCATCCCCTGCGTGTGCTCGCCCGTCGTCCGGTCGTAGTGCTCCACGCACCGGAGGGTGTCGCCGTCGTCGGAGAGCAACCAGACGTTGATCCGGGCGACGTCCAGCACCGCGGCGGCGCGCTCGGTGATCCGACGCAACGCCACGTCGAACTCGCCGTCGGCGACGGCGTCGTCGGTCATCAACTCGACGAGCGTCTCGTGTTGCCGGCGCCGCCGGCGCCGACTGGCCTCGAGTTCGCGCGCGGACCGGTGCCGTTCGACCGCGTTGCGGATCCGGTTCGCCAGGAGGTCGTACTGGCCGGTCCCCGTCCGTTTCTGGAGGTAGTCCGTGACGCCCGCCGAGATGGCCTCGCTGGCGATCTCTTCGCTCCCCTTGCCCGTGTAGAGGATGAACGGGAGGTCCGGATACTCCCGGCGGACCGCCTCGAGAAAGGCGATCCCGTCCATCCCCGGCATGTCGTAGTCGCTGACGAGACAGTCGATCTCGTGCTCGGAGAGGAGGTCGAGCCCCCGTTCGGCGCTGGAGGCGGTCCGCACGGCGATCCCGTCGTCTGCCCGTTCTAGAAACTCCCCCGCCAACTCGCCGAAACTCGGCTCGTCGTCGACGTGGAGCACCCGGATCGTTTCATCGAATTGACTCATGTCGTCGGCGTGATGAACGTCGGTAGGGACTTCGTCAGTTTAATAGCTCTGATAGGTGTCGGATTTCTGTTAACTGCTGTGCAGGGCGACCGGTCGGGGCGTCGACGGCCTCAGTGGCCGCCGCCGGCCAGGAAGACCGTCCGGAGCACGACGAAGACCCCGACCAGGAAGTAGACGCTGATGAGCAGGACCATCACCGTCCCCTCCGAGAGGCGGTTGTTGAGGTAGGCGCCGGCCTGGCCGCCGAACAGACAGCCCGCCGCGACGAACGAGCCGATCAGGAACGGCACGGTGAAGCCGGGCCCGGTGATCGACGGGGCGAACCGCAGCAGCGCGACGTTCGCGAGCAGCGCCGCGATGATCGTCACGTGGAGGACCATCGCGCTGGTCCCCGTCGAGAGCTTCAGCGGGACCCGTCGACGCAGCGCGAGCATCGTCTGGGTCAGTTCGCCGATGGCGATGCCGACGAGCCCGGCCAGGGTCCCCCCGAGCAGCGTGATCAGGAAGTCCGGGAGTTCGAGGTGGAACGCCGACGGGTCGTCGCCGTCGCCCATGACGACCTTGCCGTTGGCCTTCTCGGCCTCGGCGCTCGCGGCCCCACCCATCCGCGCGCTCGGCGGCGTCTCCTCCGCGGCGTGGACGTCCTGGCTCACCCGGGTCCGCGGCTCGTACTCCTCTTCGAGCACCGCGAGCAGCGACAGCTCGGGCTTCTCGGCCACCGTGTCGACCAGCGACGGCCCGTACTCGTGGGACTCGTAGAGGACGATCGACAGCAGGAGCAGCAGGACCCCGAAGCCGATCATCAGCGCGTCCGAGGGCACGAAGTACGATCCCACGCGGGCCAGCATCGCGGTCGGGACCGTGATCACCAGCACCCTGGCGGCGATGTTGAAGTCGATCTGGTGGCGGTACCAGTAGGCGGCCACCGACGACGAGTAGCCGAACAACTCGACGAACAGCGCCAGCCCGACGGCCGCGTTGGCTGCCAGGTGCGGGAACCCGGGGACGACCACCGGGAAGACGAACAGGAAGGCGGGCACGAACAGGACGGCCGCCTCCATCGCGAACGTGTTGACGGTGGTCGCGATGGTGAATCCGAGCAGCACCAGCATCGCCAGCCCGACGGGGGGGATTCCAGTGCCGAACATCTCACTCGCGTCGAGAGAGTACGGATGCGGTGGTCGACTCGTCGCGCTGGACACCACTCCGACCGGAGGCTACGGCCATACTACCTCGGGGCTGTCTGGATCGTCGTACAAAACGGTACTCATCTGGGGCCGGGCGTGCGGGACGCTATCATGCGATCAGGCGACGCCGAGCGGCGGGCGCAGAGTCGCGGTGACCGGTCGTTTCGGTTGGGCGGGTCAGAGCGCGGATGGGGGACACAAACGCGCGGATTGGGGACACAAACGCGCGGATGGGAGACCGTAGTTAGTCGGTCGCTACCGACGGGGGGCGTGGGAGGAACGGATGCTACTAGCCTCCACCATACTATATCGCTCCGTTCGGTGACCACGGATATGACCGCGCGCGGCGAGCACACGACCGATCAGTTCTCGGACGACTCGGTGGTGTCGCACTACCGCGGGAACGTCGACCAGGGGCTGTACACCCACGAGGCGGCGGCGGTGTCGTTCTTCGGCGAGCCGCCCGCACGGGTTCTCGACCTCGGGTGCGGGGCGGGACGCACCACGAAACTGCTCGACGCCGCCGGCTTCGACGTCGTCGGGATCGACGTGAGCGAACGCATGATCGAGTCCGCCCGGGAGCTGGTGGCCGGCCCCGAGTTCCTCGTCGCCGAGGCCTGTCAGCTCCCGTTCGACGACGTGTCCTTCGACCACGCGCTGTTCTCGTACAACGGGATCGACTACATCCAGACGGAGCGAAGGCGCGAGCGGGCACTCCGGGAGATCCGTCGCGTGCTCCGCCCGGGCGGGTACTTCGCCTTCAGCAGTCACAACGCACGACGGGTCGCCGGGGCGAAGCTCTTCCACCCCATGTACTACTTCCGGACGCTCCAGTTCTGGGTGGAGAACGCCCGCGCGGGCACGCTCGGCTCCAGGTACAAATTCAGCGAGGGCCGGCGGCGGTACCAGATCGCACCCCCGCACCAGCGCAGCCAGCTGCGAGAGGCGGGGTTCACCCCCGTGGACACGTTCACCCAGTTCCCGTTCGAGCCGCTGGCGCCGATCGATCCCTGGCCGTACTACGTCGCCCGGAAACCGCCCCGCGGGACCACCGGTGGCGACGAGTCGGTCCGCGAGACGAACTCGGGTGACGAACCGGCCCACGAGACGAACTCTGGCGAAGACTCTGCCCACGTGAGGACTCCTGGGGGAGAATCGACCTCGTCCATCAGAACGCAAGAGTAGTGAGACGGCGGCCGAGCGGGCGGTGGGGACGGTCCCCGAAGGGGGTTGGGCCCTACTCGCCCCAGTTCTGCTGGCGCTTGGGGCGGTCGGAGATGGCCTCGACGTCGAGGTCCTGGTCGTGGGCGCGCAGCGCCTCCAGCGCGGCCAGCGCGCTGGCGTGGGTCGAGAAGTAGGTGACCTCCTCCTCGACGGCAACCTCCAGGGGCCCGCGGCTGCGCGAGACGATCAGGTCGATCTCGCCGCGGCGGATGGCCTCCTCGAAGTCGGCCTCGTCGTCGAAGCTGACGAGGTCGAAGAACTCGCCGAAGCTCTCGCGGAGGTGGCGGGCGTCGACGCTGTCGGGGTGGGGGAACTCGTCGGCGGTGAAGTCGATCACCGCGGTGCCCTCGGTCGGGATCGGCTTGTTCGTCGCCGACTGGGCCTTCTCGTAGGCCTTCCCGAAGGTGTCGGCGGTGCCCATGACCTCGCCCGTGGACTTCATCTCCGGGCCGAGGCGGGGGTCAGAGCCCGGCAGGCGGTCGAACGGGAGGACGACCTCCTTGACGCTGACCTGCTCGGGGATCTGCTCGGCGACGCCCAGGTCGGCCAGGGAGTTGCCGACCATCACCTGGGCCGCGAGCTTCGCGATCGGGACGCCCGTCGCCTTCGAGACGAACGGGACCGTCCGGGACGAGCGCGGGTTCGCCTCGATGACGTAGACGGTGCCCTCCTGGACGGCGAGCTGGACGTTCATCAGGCCCACGGTGTCCAGCGCGACCGCCAGGTCCTCGGTGACCTCGCGGACCCGGGCCAGCGTGTCGTCGTCGAGCGAGCGCGGCGGGATCATGCAGGCGGAGTCGCCGGAGTGGACGCCCGCGCTCTCGACGTGTTCCATGACGCCGCCGATCAGGACGTCCTCGCCGTCGGAGACGGCGTCGACGTCGAGTTCGACCGCGTTGTCGAGGAACTGGTCGACGAGGATCGGCTTGTCGGGGCTGACGCGGACGGCCTCCTGGATGTACTCGGCGAGTTCGTCGTCGTCGTAGACGACCTCCATCGCGCGCCCGCCGAGGACGTAGGAGGGGCGTACCAGCACCGGGTAGCCGATCTCGTGGGCCAGTTCGAAGGCCTCCTCCTCGCTGGTGGCCGAGCCGCCCTCGGGCTGGTCGATGCCGAGGTCGTCCAGCAGGCGGTTGAACCGGTCGCGGTCCTCCGCGAGGTCCATCGAGTCGACGGGCGTGCCCATGACCTGGCAGTCGAGGCCGCGGCGCTCGATCTCCTTCTTCAGGGGGTCCGCGATGTCGACGGAGGTCTGCCCGCCGAACTGGACCATCACGCCGTCGGCGCCGGTCGCCTCGATCACGTCGGCGACCTCCTCGGCGGTGATCGGGTCGAAGAACAGCCCGTCGGAGGTGTCGTAGTCCGTCGAGACCGTCTCGGGGTTGTTGTTGACGACGTGGGCGTCGATGCCGAGGTCGCGCAGCGCCTGCACGGCGTGGACCGAGCAGTAGTCGAACTCGACGCCCTGGCCGATGCGGATCGGCCCGCCGCCCACGACGACGACGCTCTCGACGTCGCGGTCGACGACCAGTTCGCCCGCGGCGCCCTCGCCCTCGAAGGGCCCGCGGAACCACTCGGGCTTGCGCGAGGAGTAGTAGTACGGCGTCGAGGCGGCGAACTCGCCGGCGCAGGTGTCGACCTGCTTGTACGTCCGGCCGGGGACGTCGGCCTCGACGTCGGCGACGGTGGCGGGCTCGGCGCCGGCGCCGTCCGGGATCGCCTCAGGGTCGTCGTCGCCGTCGGCCTCGACCTCCGCGGGCAGCCAGGAGGCGTGGGTGTCGGCGAAGGGCTCGCCCGTCAGCGCCGAGATCTCGTGGTTGGTGAAGCCGGCGTTGGCGGCGGGCGCGAAGTCGCCGTTGGCGGCGTCCGCGCTCGCGTCGACGACGCGCTGGAAGCGCTCGACGTACCACTCGTAGATGCCCGTCAGGTCGACCACCTCCTCGACGGAGAAGCCGCGGTCGAAGGCCTCGAACATCGCGTAGGGGCGATCGGGCGAGGGCCGCGCGAGATACTCCTCGGCGAGTTCGTCGTCGTCGACCGTGGTCCAGTCGACTGCGGGGTCGTATTCGGAGCTGCGCAGCGCCTTCATGAGGCTCTCCTCGAAGGTCCGGCCGACGGCCATCGCCTCGCCCGTGGACTTCATCGCGGTCCCGAGCGTGAAGTCGACGTCGTCGAACTTGTCCTTGGGCCAGCGCGGCACCTTGGTGACGACGTAGTCGATCGCGGGCTCGAAGGCGGCGGTGGTCTCGCCGGTGATCTCGTTGTCGATCTCGTGGAGGCGCTTGCCGAGCGCGACCTTCGCGGTCACGCGGGCGATGGGGTAGCCCGTCGCCTTCGACGCCAGCGCCGAGGAGCGCGAGACGCGCGGGTTCACCTCGACGACGCGGTACTCGCCGCCGGGGGTGCCGTCGTCCCGCCAGGCGAACTGGATGTTACAGCCGCCCTGGATGCCGAGTTCGCGGATCACCTCGAGCGCGGCGTCGCGCATCTCCTGGTGGCCCTCGTCGGGGATCACCTGCGAGGGCGTCACGACCGTCGACTCCCCGGTGTGGATCCCCATCGGGTCGAGGTTCTCCATGTTGCAGATGATGATGCAGGAGTCGTCGGCGTCGCGCATCACCTCGTACTCGAGTTCGACCCAGCCCGAGATGGACTCGGTGACCAGCACCTCGTTGTTCCGCGAGAGGCGCAGGCCCTTGCGGACGCGCTCGAGCAGTTCGTCCATCTCCCCGACGACGCCGGAGCCCGACCCGCCGAGGGTGTAGGTCGTCCGGGCGATCACCGGGAGACCGCCGACCGCGTCGACGGCGTCCTCGACGCGGTCCTCGAGTTCGTCCTCGGTCATGCCCGTCACCTCCTCGCCCTCGTCGAGCGAGATGGTCGTCGAGGCGGGGACCGGCTGGCCGATGTTCTCCATGCGCTGGCGGAAGAGGTCCCGGTCCTCCGTCGCGTAGATGGTGTCCAGCGGCGTGCCCATGATCTCGACGTCGTGCTCCTCGAGCACGCCCTCCTCGGCCAGTTCGGCGGTGACGTTCAGGCCGGTCTGGCCGCCGAGACCGGCGATCACGCCGTCGGGGGTCTCCTTCCGGATGATCTCGGCGATGGCCTCGGTCGTGATCGGCTCGATGTAGACCCGGTCGGCCATCTCGGGGTCGGTCATGATCGTCGCCGGGTTGGAGTTGACGAGGACGACTCGGGCCCCCTCCTCCTGCAGGGCCCGGCAGGCCTGCGCGCCGGAGTAGTCGAACTCGGCTGCCTGTCCAATCTGGATGGGGCCGCTCCCGATCAACAGGATCGTCCTGTCCTCGGACTCGGTCGGAGCGCCGGCTGAGCTGTGCTCAGGGCTGTCCTCGTCTGTCATCGTCATGTCGAAGTCCGCTCATCGTAATAAGCCCGGCGAAATAGAGCGTGATTCGAAACTCAGCTACGAATTTCGTAATCCTCCCCGCTGGCCTCGCGCGCGAGCGGGAACGCGCAGAAGGTCACCGACGCCGGCCCTCGCGCTCTCGTGACGCCGACCCTCGGCCGTCGTGTCGTCGGCGCTTGCCGTCGCCGCATCGGATGCGGCGATTCGTGCCCCACGTTGACGAGAATCGCCCGCCGGAGTTCAGTTCCGAAAGGTTCAATTGTAACTGCGGCCTACGAACGAGTGCAGGCAAGCACAGCCGGACGGGTTGGTGGTCTAGTCTGGTTATGACACCTCCTTGACATGGAGGAGGTCGGCGGTTCAAATCCGCCCCAACCCACTTCTCATTCCTCAACCGCCGAGCACCGTCTCAGTCGCCGTGGACCGCCTGCCAGACCGTCTGGTCGGTCAGCGGCATGTCGACGTGGTCGACCTCGAAGGGCTGGAGGGCGTCGACGACGGCGTTGACGACGGCGGCCGGGGCCGCGGTCGTGCCGGCCTCGCCGATGCCCTTCGTCCCGAGGGGGTTGCTCGGCGAGGGCGTCACCGTGGCGTCGGTCTCGATCTCGGGGACGTGCAGCGACTTCGGCAGGGCGTAGTCCTGGAGCGAGCTGGTCAGCATCGTCCCCGTGTCGTCGTAGGCGACGCCCTCGTAGCGCGCCTGGCCGATCCCCTGGGCGACGCCCCCGACGAGCTGATCGTCGACGAGCCCGGGGGTCCAGGCGGACGCCGCAGTCGTCGACCGCGAGGTAGCGCTCGAAGTCGACCTCGCCCGTCTCCGGATCGACCTCGACGACGGCGACGTGGGTGCCGAAGGTGAACGCCCGCCCGTCGGCGGTGAAGAACGCCGTCTCCTCCAGCCCGGGCTCGACGTCGCCCAGCGAGTCCCGGCCGGCGTGGGCCGCCTCGGCGACCTCCTGGACGGTGAGCGCGTCGCCGTTGGTTGTGCCGTCGGTGGCGCCGTCGGTAGCGCCGTCGGTAGCGCCGTCGATGCGGTAGACGCCGTCGTCGAACGTGACCGCCGCCGGGTCGACGTCGAGCACCGCGGCGGCGACGCGGCGGCCCTTCTCGACGACCCGTCGGGCGGCCGCGCGCAGGGCGTTCCCGGCCATCGTGGCGCTGCGGCTGCCGCCGGTGCCGCGTCCCTCCGGCACGCGGTCGGTGTCGCCCTCGACGACCTCCACGTCGTCGCGAGGGACGCCCAGGGCGTCGGCGATCAGGTTCGCGTAGGTCGTCCGGTGGCCCTGCCCCGTGTCCATGGTCCCGGTCGTCGCGAGCACCTTTCCGCTCGGCGTGACCCGGACCTGGCCGCTCTCGTAGTCGTTCCCGTGGCCGCCGCCCTTATCGACGTAGCAGGCGAGGCCGATCCCGAGGTAGCGGCCCTCCTCCCGGAGGCGCCGCTGGCGCTCGCGGAGGGCGTCGTAGTCGACGCGCTCGAGCGCGCGGTCGAGGGGCGCCGCGTAGTCGCCGCTGTCGTAGGTCAGGCCCGTCGGCGTCTCGTGGGGGAACGCGTCGGGCGCGAGGGCGTTGCGCCGCCGGAAGTCGACGGGGTCCTCGCCGAGCGCCCTGGCCGCGGTGCTGGCGAGGCGCTCGACGACGTAGGCGGCCTCCGGGCGCCCGGCCCCGCGGTAGGCCGACAGCGGCGTCGTGTTCGTGAACACGCCGGTGAGCTCGACGTGGGCCGCCGGGACGTCGTACTGCCCGCAGATCATCCGGCCGGCGTTGGCCGGGACGCCCGAGCCGCCGGGGATCAGGTAGCCGCCGACGTTCGCGCGGATCCGCGCGCGCAGGCCCGCAATCTCGCCCTCGGCGTCCAGCGCCAGTTCGGCGTCGACGAGCTGGTGGCGCGAGTGGGCGGTCGACACCGAGTCGCCGGTCCGGGTCGCGACCCACTTGACGGGGCGTTCCAGCTGCATCGCGGCCCAGCCGGCCAGCAGGTGGCCCGGGTAGGTGCGGAGCTTGCCGCCGAAGCCGCCGCCGACGTCCGGGATGCGGACGTGGACGTGGTGCTCGGGGAGGTCGAAGGTCTCCGCGAAGCATTCGCGGACGCCGTGGGGCTTCTGCGAGCCGACCTCGACGAACAGCTCGCCGGTCGAGGACCGGTAGCGGGCGACGGCGGCCTGCGGGGCCAGCGCCAGCGGGAGCACCCGGTTGCTCACGAGGTCGAGATCGACCGTGCGGGCCGCGTCGGCGAACGCCCGGTCGGTCGCGTCGGCGTCGCCGGCCTCCCACTCGAAGGCGACGTTGTCCGGCGCGACGTCGTGGACCGGGGGCGCGTCGCCACCGAGCGCCTCGCCGGGGTCGGTCACGGCGTCCAGCCGGTCGTAGGAGACCTCGACGGCGTCGGCGCCGTCGTGGGCAGCGTAGCGGTCGGTCGCGACGACCGCGGCGACGGGCTGGCCCTGGTAGCGGACCCGGTCCTCGGCCAGGATCGGATACCTCGGCACGACGCCGTCCTCCGGATCGTCCGTAGGCAACCCGGCGTCGACGCCGGCGGCGGCCAGATCCGCCGCGGTGTAGACCGCGAGGACCGACTCGCGGGCCGCGGCGGCGCTGGCGTCGATCCCCTCGATCCGGGCGCTGGCGTACTGGCTCCGGACCAGCGCCAGGTGGACGGTCCCCGGGTGGTCGACGTCGTCCAGGTACTCCCCCTGGCCGGTGAGCAGCGGCAGGTCCTCGCGGCGGACCCCGCCGCTGTCGCTCCCGGCGCCTCGCGGCGCCTCCGGCCCGCGTCCGTCGGTTCGTCCCGCACCAGCGACTGCCGATCCTGACTCATGTGTTCGTCCCCCACACGGACGGGAGCGACATTAACTTCGGCCGTCGCGGCGCCGACCCCAGTTCCGGTCGACGCGTCCGCCCTCAGCCCGACAGCCCGACGGCGACGAGCCCGGCGTAGCCGACGCCCACCGCCGCCCCGACCAGAAAGACCGACTCGAAGCCGCCGAACGCGAGGACGACGCCGAGGACCGCCGGCCCGAAGGCCTTCCCGGCGTTACGGAGGGCGTTCATGCCGCTGACGACGCCCGCGCGGGTCGCGGCGGTGGTGCGCTCGGAGACGGCGTTGTTCATCACGGGGTTGGTGATGGCGCCGCCGACCCCGTAGAGGCCGACCAGGACCCCCAGCGCCGCCACCGACGGCACCCCCGCCACCGACGGCACGAACGGGACCAGGGCGATCGACGCCGACATGAGGACGAGCGCGAGCACCAGGCTCAGGCGGTCGGAGAGCCGGGCGGTGACGCGCCCGGCGGTCGGTGCGACGAGGATCCGGGTGACCCCCCGGACCGACAGCACCACCCCCGCCGCCGCGGCGGAGGCGCCGAGTTCCCGGACCGCGAACAGCGGGACGAACGTCAGCAGCGCGTACCGGACGAAGAAGACCAGAAAGCCCCCGACGACGAGGGTGGCGACGCTGCGGTCGGCCAGCGAGGCCCGGAGCGACCCGGCGTACTGGCGCAGTTGGGGGAGGACCCCGGCCGCGAGTTGGCGGTCCTGGGACGTCGGCTCCGGCAGGTAGCGGTAGACCAGCACGAAGACGACGGCGGCCAGCCCGTAGAGGAAGAACGGGTAGAACCACGCGATGCCTGCGAGCACGCCCGCGACCGCGGGCGCGACGAGGCTGCCGAGGCCGCTGGAACTGGAGCGCAGGCCCTGCGCGGTCGCGCCCGCGGGCCCCTGGTAGAAGTCCCCGATCAGCGTCACCGTCAGCGGAACCGTCCCGGCGAAGGCGACGCCCTGGAGCGCCCGCAGCGCCAGCAGCGCGGGGAAGGAGTCGACGAGGGGGGTCGCGACCCCGGCGACGGCGAAGACCGCCAGCGCCGGCAGGACGAGCCGGCGTCGCCCGTAGAGGTCCGCGAGGACGCCGACGACGGGGACCATCACCGCCGTCGGCAGGGTGAAGGCGGTCATGACCAGCCCGAGCCTGGCGTCGGGGACCGCCAGGGCGTCGCCGATGGCGGGCAGCGCCGGCAGGACGGCGAAGTTGGCCGTGATCGCGACGAAGTTGATCGAGAGGATCGCCAGCAACCGCGGGTCCGCCACCAGCGACCGCCCGGTCGGGTCGGCGGTCGCGTCGAGGTCGCTCATCCAGTGGGAGGCCCGCACGGACCACCATGAATCTACTCGTCGGCGGTCTGCCGGGCGACCCGCCCGGCAGCGGGGTGGTGCAGGAGGCCCCGCTCCGCGTCTCGCCAGCCCCGCTCCGCGTCTCGCCAGTCCCCACGCAGGCGTCTCACCAGGCCCCCACTCGGCGACGCGGGCCGTCGCGCCACGAGCGCCGGAGGCCCCGTTCCACGCCGCGTCGCGGTCCAGTCGGGTGATCAGCCGCCGCCGGATCACCGCGGCGCAGGAACTGCGACAAGTTTCAAGGCGTCGCCGGCAGTAGAGAGAGGTGCAATGGATATTTCGGAGATTTCGAATCCTGAGTACGTAGAAGTCGATGCGGGCACTCGGTTGGCCAAGGTCCGCTCGATATTCGAACGGGAGAACCCCAAGGGGATCATCGTCACCCGCGACGGCGAGTACGCCGGCGTGATCGGCGAGCGCCAGCTCGTCCGCTCGCGCGTCGACGACGACTCCAAGGCGGAGACGCTGCTGAAGGCCTCGCGGCAGAAGACCTCCGCCCCGAAGGTCGACCGCCACGAGGACATCCGCGAGACCGCGCGAATGCTGGTCGAGGGCGGCACCAAGGTCGCGCCCGTCTACGAGGGGGAGAAGCGCTACGGCATCATCACCGCCGACGCCATTCTGGAGGCGGTTCTCGACAGCCTCGACGCGATCACCGTCGAGCAGATCTACTCTGACGACGTCATCACCATCAGCGAGAAGGACAAGCTGGGCAAGGTCATCAACCAGCTCCGCGAGCACGGCATCTCCCGGCTGCCCGTCGTGGGCGAGGACGGCAAGCTCGCCGGCGTCGTGACCACCCACGACATCGTGGAGTTCGCCGTCCGCGAGGAGGACCGCCAGGGCCGGGCCGACCGCCGCGGCGACATCGACCGGATGCTCGACCTGCCGGTCTACGACATCATGTCCGAGCCCGTGCTGACGAGCCACCCGGGCGAGACCGTCGACGTCGCCACCGAGCGGATGCTCGAGAACGACGTGGGCGGCCTGGTCGTGACCGCGACCGAGAGCGGCGCCGACGTCGTCGGCGTCCTCACCAAGACCGACGTACTGCGGGCGCTCTCCTACACCGAGCAGCAGCAGATGGACGTCCAGATCACCAACATCGACCTGCTGGACGACCTCTCCCGCGAGCAGGTCGTCGCCGACCTCACCGAGGTCGTCGACAAGTACCAGGACATGCAGGTGCTGCACGCCCACGTCCGCTTCCACGAGCACAAGGAGAAGCTCCGCGGCACCCCGCTGATCCGGACCGACATCCGCCTGCGGACCAACGAGGGACAGATCTCCGCCAGCGGCGAGGGCTACGGCGCCGACCACGCCTTCCACGTCGCCCTCGACCGCCTCGAGCGGCGCGTCCTCGAACTCAAGGGTACGATCTCCGACGAGGAGTACCGCGGCCAGCTCCTCCGCAAGCTCGGCGAACTGTAGAGTCGCCGCGCTTACCTGTCCGGGTTCTCGTTTCTGACCGGACTCGGTTCCCCTTTCGACTCCCCTGGTTCGACCCGACCCTTCAAATACGAGGCCGGGACCACTCCGCCGCGTGCCCTGACGCCCGACGCGGGGCGGGCCGCGACGCCACGACACGACCGCCCCGCGAGCGCCGCGGCTGTGTCGTGCGTTCGCTACCATCTACGGCACGCCGTACGGCCTTCAGAACTCCTCGCCGCCCTCGATGCCGGCGCCGGTGATCTCGAAGGTCGCGGTCTCGCCGGCGGGCTGGGAGCGGTGCTTCTCCAGGGTCGCCCGGCGCTTGCCGCCGCGGAAGCGGTCCAGCCGGACGACGGTGCCGGTCCAGTGCTCCAGCGTGTGTCCGCCCAGCGCCCGCGCCCGGTCGCTGTCGGGGTCGGTGAACACCTGGTTGGTGACGACGACCGCGAGGTCGTGTTTGCGCGCCAGCGACAGCAGGTGGGTGATCTGGCTGGCGAGCCGGCGGAGGGTGTCGCCGGCCTCGCCCTCGGCGGTCCGCTCCAGCCGGTAGAAGCCCGTCGCGCTGTCGAGGACGATCAGCTCGGCCTCGGGCGCGAGGTCCGCGGCGTCGCGGACGGCCTCCTCCTGCTCGGCGAAGTCGTGGGCCTCCGAGACGACGATCCGGGCGGTGAGCTCCTCCATCGCCTCCCCGGCCTCGGCCTCGGCGAGCTGGCGGAAGCGGTCGATCGACAGCCCCTCGGTGTCGATGTAGAGGGCGGTGCCGCCGTCGGCGGCGACCCGAACCGCCGTCGAGAGCGCCACGTTCGTCTTGCCCGCCGCCGGCGGGCCGTAGACCTGCGTCACGGTGCCGCGCTCGACGCCGCCGCCGAGAAGGTCGTCCAGGGTCGAACAGCCCGTCGAGATCCGGTCGCTCACACCCCGGCTTCGCGCGTTCGGCGCAAAAAGGCCCCGGTCCCCGGGTCGACGTTCGGTGTCGGGCCCCCTCACCCGGGGTGCGGACGCGATGGGGCGTTTGGGACCGGGCCCCACTCGCCCGCGACCGACTTCCGAGGCGCTTTAGCGTCCGCGACGCCAACGTCGACCGATGGCAGAGGAGTACCGCGGTGCGCTGGGGGCGATCCCCTACGCCTTCCGGTCGAGCGACTCGTGGCTGTTCCGCTCGTACGTCGTGGTCGGCGGCCTCGCCGCGGGCCTGATCGCGCTGCTGATCGCGCTGGCGCTGGTCGTGCTGTTCGGCCAGACCGCCGGCTTCGAGGGCGGGACGCTCACCCTCTCGCGGACGTTCTACGTCGTCTTCGGTCTGTTCCTGTTCGCGCCGCTGATCGGGCCGATGCTCTTCGTCGCGCGCCGGCACCGCCGGGCGGGCGGGAGCGCCCGCTACGACCGCTGGATGGCTCTCGCGGGCTACGTCTTCCTGGGCTCGCTGTACGCCGGCGCGATCGCCTCGATGCCGGCGTCCTACCAGCAGGCGCCGACGGGTCTGCTCGCGCCCGTGATCGCGGCGCTGTACGCGATCCCCCCGGCCTTCGCGTTCGTCGTCCCGCTGGTCGCCGCGGTGGGCATCCTGGCCGTCCACTACGCCGCCCCCTGACGGTTCGACGCCGGAACGCGGCGGGAACGCCGGCTGCGACGTCCGCCTCTTCCAAGCGGAGTGTGATTCAGCGCCAAGGAGTCTTGATTGGTGAC
>JBDGUA010000033.1:0-27532 GCA_042216345.1 Haloferacaceae archaeon | reverse complement strand
CGCTTCGAAGGGAGTCCACCGGGTCGTCGGGACGCCGTTGACGCCCAGATATTTGCCTGTATCATTATGTGGCCGTCACAGAAAGGTTCACACACCCCGACGCTATCTTGCGGTCGATGTCCGCGTAAATGGTGTCTTTAAGTGAGGGGCGTTAATGAGAATCACCTGATGGGACACATAATGCGTTGGTTGTTAACATGCACCGTGTCAAATTTTCTGTGACGCCCTCCTGTATCATTATACGAATAGTCGACATGACTATACGTCCCTGACTGGTACCCACTCCCAAGCAGGTCGACATGATCAGCTCTCCCAACGTCCTCCTGGTGGACGATCCAACGTGGACCGACACGCTCGCCCGGGGTCTCGAGCGCGCGGACGAGCGCCTGGAGACCGTCGCCGAGCGGTCCCCCGCCGCGGCCCTGGCCAGGCTAGACGAGGTCGATTGCGTGATATCGGCGTACGATCTCCCCGAGATGACGGGGGTCGAGTTCCTGCAGGCCGTCCGGGAGGACTATCCGGACCTCCCGTTCATCCTCCTGACCGATGTGGGCTCCGAGGAGATCGCCAGCGCGGCCGTCGCTGCCGGCGCCTCCGACTACTACATCAAAGACCGGGAAGAGCCCACCTTCTCGATCCTCGCCACACGGGTCGTGGCCCTCGTCGAGGATCACCGACAGAGCCAGATCCTCGACGCCTCACGCTCCCGCTGGAAGACCCACGGCGAACGCTCGTCGACGTCCACTTCATGTTCACCGCGGACTGGGACGACCTCCTCTACATCAACTCCGCGTACGAGGACGTGTGGGGTGCCTCGATCGCGAAGCTCCGCGCGTCCCCCCGATCCTTTCTCGAGCACATCCACCCCGACGACCGCGCGAAGGCCGAGGAATCGATGCGGCGGTTGTCGGACGGCGAGCCGACCGACATCGAATACCGGGTCCGGGTGCCGGGCGGAGAGACGCGGTGGGTACGCGGCGTGAGCGAGCCGATATTCGACGCGGAGGGCGAGGTGATCCGAATCATGGGGTCGGTGCGCGACATCACCCGGCTGAAAGAGCGGGAAGAGCGGTTCCGATCCGTCTTCGAGGAGTCGTTCGACGCCATGGTCATCGCCGACGACGAGGGGAACTACGTCTCGGTCAACCCCGCCGCCTGCGAACTGTTCGGCCTCGAGGAGGAGGCCCTCCTGGGCAGGAACGTCGCGGAGTTCGCGGCCCCGGGATACGACGTCGAGGAGGCCTGGGCGGAGTTCCAGTCGGGAGACGACGTGACCGGTCAGTTCCCCCTCCAGCGACCGGACGGGACCGTTCGGATCGTCGAGTACTCCGCCACCGCGGACATCGTCCCCGGCGAGCACCTCTCGGTACTCAGAGACATCACCGACCAGGTGCGCCAGCAGCGAGAGCTTCGGGAGAGCCAGGCCAGGTACCAGACCCTCGTCGAGGACGTCCTGGACACCTCCTCGGTGGGGACCATCATTCTCGACGCGAACTTCGACGTGGTGTGGATCAACGCCGCGATGGAGGAGTACTTCGGGATCGACCGAGGGGACGTGCTGGGAAAGAGTCAGAAGACGCTGGTCCAGACGAAACTGAAGCAGAAATTTGCGGAGCCGGAGTCGTTCGCCCGACGGGTCCTCCAGACCTACGAGGCGAACACGTCGTCCGAGACCTTCGAGTTCAAGGTCCAGGGCGAAGACCCGGGCACCTGGCGGTGGCTTCGCCACTCGAGTCGGCCGATCCGCTCGGGGCTCTACGCGGGCGGGCGTATCGAACACTACGCCGACATCACGGACATCAGGACGCGTGACCGACAGCTCAAGGTCCTCGCGCGAGTGCTCCGGCACAACCTGCACAACAAGCTCAACGTCGTGCTGGGGTTCGCCGACCAGATCTCCGTCTCCACGTCCGGCCCACAGCGCGATCGCGCGCAACGCATCATCCGCGCGGCGACGGAGCTGCTGGAGGTGAGCGACAGACAGAAAGAGATCGTCGAGCTGATCAGCGACGACTTCGAACTCGAGTCGGTCGACCTCGCTGCCCTGGTACACCAGCAGGTGGCAGTCGTTCGGGAGGCCTATCCCGCGGCCGAAATCACGATGCGGCTGCCCGAGCGGGCGCCGGTCCGCGCGGTCGAGGCGATCGAGCAGGCGATCGGGGAGTTGCTCGAAAACGCCGCGAGACACTGCGAAGGGACCCCGAGGATCGAGGTGGCGATCGACGAACAGCCGGACGCGGTCACCGTCTCCGTCCAGGACCGAAACGAGGCGATTCCGGACCTCGAGAAAGCGGTCCTGCGCGGCGACGTCGAGATCGACCAGCTCGCCCAC
The DNA here is from genome assembly GCA_042216345.1 of Haloferacaceae archaeon. Taxonomy (GTDB): domain Archaea; phylum Halobacteriota; class Halobacteria; order Halobacteriales; family Haloferacaceae; genus JBDGUA01. The sequence goes on along the minus strand of JBDGUA010000033.1, from coordinate 25,200 downwards.
AGCCGGGGTCTCGGGCTCTGGCTGGTCAACTGGCTCGTCGTCCGGTCGGAGGGGACGGTCGCCTTCGAGGGGGCCGGGGACGGGAATCGAGTCCGGATCACGCTCCAGAAAGCGGGGCCGTGAACGTCGCGGGGCCCTGGACCGGCCCGGTCGTCCACCCGGCCGATTAGAGGTACGCCGCGTCCCAGCGCGAGGGCTTGCGCCGGTTGCCGCACTCGTTGCACTCGACCCGTTCCATCGAGTCGACGGCGACGTCGAAGCTCTCGCAGTTGCTGCAGAAGTAGCCGTAGCGGTCCTCGCGGTCGCGGTCGCGGTAGGCCGGGTAGAACGGCGCCTTCGAGGCGCGTTCGCTCTCGTCGAGGGCGATGAACAGCTGCTGGCCGTCGGGGCCCTCGCGGCTCTCGATCAGCACCTGGCGGCCCCCGGCGGCCTCGGGGAACTTGCTGTAGAGCTGCTCGCTGAACGAGCGGTCCGCGATGTCGACGTCGCGGTCGCCGATGCGGTCGAAGCCGTGTTCCTCGTAGAAGCCCGCCCCGGCCTCGTTCTCCTCGAGGACCCGGGCCTCGATGCGCTCGACGCCGTGCTCGACGAGCTCCTGTTCGACGCGGGCCAGCAGCTGGTCACCGATCCCGTGGCCGCGGTGGTCGGGCGCGACGTGGAGCCAGTCGATCTCGCCCACGAGGTCGCGGCGCCGGACCACGTAGCTCTGGGCGAATCCGACGACGGTCCCGTTCTCGACGGCGACGACGAACACCGTGTCCTCGTCGGCGAGGTCGTCGCCGAGCTGGGCCTCGTCGTACCAGCGGTCCACCGCGGCGTCGATGATCTCCTCGCCGAGGGCGTGGCCGTAGGAGGCGGTCATCGACTGCGTGGCGACGGTCCGGATCTCGTCGACGTCTTCCGTCGTGGCTTCGCGCAGGTCCATGCCCCCACGTTCGGCGCGACGCCACTAAACCCTCCCGGCGACGTCTGGTGATCAGCAGCGATCGGGACCCGGACGGAGGCGGCCCGACGAAGCTACCTGCCGGCCCCGGGGCCGGCGACCAGGACGTTGTGCGAGGTGTTGAGGATGACCTCCTGGGTGACGCTGCCGAAGATGGCCTTGCCCGCGGGCGAGCGCTTCCGTCCCGCGAGGACGATCAGGTTCGCGTCCATCTCGTCGGCGACCTGTTCGACGATGTCCGCGGGGTGGCCGCTGGACTCGTCGATCTCGTAGGGGACGCCGTGCTCGTCGAGGTAGTCCCGCGCGACCCGCACGGCCTCGACCTGCGACGCCGACGCGCCCTCGGGATTGTCGGTGAAGCTGTGGAGGATACGCACCTCCAGTTCCTCGGGGTCGCCCGGGAGTTCGGTCACTGCGCGGGCGCACGCCTCCGCGCGCTCCTCGCTCTGATCGACCGCAAGAAGGATGCGATACATAGCTGAGCGGTCGGCTGGCCGGGGCTTATTCCTTGCGGGACTTCTCGGGCTCGTCGAGGTCGAACCGGCGGGTGACGCCGATCACGAGCGCCAGCGGAATCCCGAACGCCAGCGCGACGGTGACCATCCCGTAGACGGCCATCCCCAGCGGCGTCGGCGGCAGCTGGACCAGGAACAGCAGCGACGGCGGCCGGAGGTTGTCGACGAGGAGCGCCAGCATCACGCCCACGAACCCCGCGGCGGCGACGAGGATCGCGTACATCGTCAGGACGATCCGCTGGCCTGCCCAGCCGTGCTCGCTCATGTGCCGGGGGAGGGGCGCGAACCGATTAGCCCTTGCGAAGGCCGGACGCGAGCCCGTAGACGCCTCCAGGTGCCGGGCGCACGGCCGTACCGATGGGTCTTTGCCCGTGCGGGCGTAGGTTCAGGCATGTCCGACAAGGACCTGCTGGCGATCCTCCTGGGCGCCGTCGCCCTGTTGATGTTCGCGACCGGCCTCATCCTGGCGACGTAGGCCCCTCCCCGGCGTCTATCGGTTGGTTCTCGAAGGTGAGTGGAGACGCTGCCATCGGTTCGAAGGCGAGTGGAGACGCCGCCATCGGTTCGACGGCGTGGCCCCCAGTTCTGAGGATCCGGCGTCGAATTGCGGTCGAATAGACGAGACGGCGAAAAACGGGCGCGGTGGTCAGTCGTCGGACGGGACGCCGTCGGGCTGGGGCTCCAGTTCGCCCTGCTCGCCCAGGCGCTCGTCGAGCTGCTCCTGGAACCACTGCCACTCCGCGGTCTTGAGGTCGTACTCCTCGAGGTTCCACGGGTCGCCGTCGGTGACGCGGGGCCCCTCGAGCCAGGAGGTCACGAAGTTCCAGACGAAGATGCCGCCGCCGGCGAGCATCAGCAGCGCGCCGACGGTCGCCGCCTGGTGGAGCGTGGCGAACTGGGGCAGGTAGGTCGCGTAGCGGCGCGGCATGCCGTCGTAGCCCAGCAGCACCATCGCGAAGAAGGTGATGTTGGAGCCGACGATCCACAGCCAGAAGTGCCAGCGGGCGAGGCTGCGCTGGTACATCCGGCCCGTGTAGATCGGGAACCAGTAGTAGAGCGCGGCGATGCCGGCGAAGGTGATCGCCCCGAAGACGATGAAGTGGAAGTGGCCGACGACGTAGTAGGTGTCGTGCAGCACGAGGTCGATCGGCACCGAGGCGAGGAAGACGCCGGTGACCCCGCCGATGATGAAGTTCTGGACGAATCCGATGCAGAACAGCATCGGCGCGGTCAGGCGGAGCTTGCCGTTCCACATGGTGGTGATCCAGTTGAACGTCTTCACCGCCGAGGGGATCGCGATGGCCAGCGAGACCGCCATGAAGCTCGCCCGGAGCCGGGGGTCGATCCCGGTCGCGAACATGTGGTGGGCCCAGACGCCGAAGCTCAGGGTCCCGATCGCCAGCGTCGAGTAGACGACGAACTTGAACCCGAACAGCCGGCGGCCGGAGAACCGCGGCAGGACGAGGCTCACGATGCCCATGGGCGGCAGCACCAGGATGTAGACCTCCGGGTGGCCGAAGAACCAGAACAGGTGCTGCCAGAGGATCGGGCCGCCCCCGCTGAGGGCGTAGAACGTCGTCCCGAAGTTACGGTCGAGCAGCAGCATCACGATGGCGCTGCCCAGCAGCGGGAACGAGAAGAGGATCAGTCCGGACTGGGTGAGGATCGTCCACGAGAAGATGTCGAGGTTCGCCCAGGAGACCTGCTTCCCGCGTTCGGTGAAGATGGTGACGATGAAGTTGATCGCCCCCATGGTCGCCGAGACCCCCGTCAGGTGAAGTCCCAGCAGCATCAGGTCGACGCCCGCGTTCGCCTGATTGCCCGCGCCCGCGCCCGCGGACAACGGGGTGTACATCGTCCACGCGGTCTGGGCGGGGATCAGGTTCGGGATCGGGAAGAAGCCCGCCCAGATCAGCAGCGCGCCGGGCGGCAGCAGCCAGAAGGCGATGGCGTTGATCCGCGGGAACGCCATGTCGTCGGCGCCGATCAGCAGCGGGATGAAGTAGTTCGCCACCGCGGCGATGATGGGCGTCCCGAACAGGAACAGCATGGTGATCCCGTGGGACGTGAGCAGGGAGTTGTAGAAGTTGTTGCTCAGCAACGTCATCTTCGGATCGAGCAGTTCGATCCGCATCGTGACGACCATCAGGCCGCCCACGGTGAACGCGGTGAGCGCGTACAGCCCGTAGAGCATCCCGATGTCCTTGTGGTCGACGGTGGTGAGCCACCGGGTCAGCCCGCCCGGCTTCTCGTGGTGAACCTCCCGTTTCGCGCCCGTGAAGCCGCCGCCGCCAGCCAGCGGCGTGTACGAGCGCCAGTCCTCGACCCGCGAGAGCCACGCGGCCACCGCGAGGAGGAACACCCCCATCAACACTGTTAACGCTAACTGTCCACTTGTGGCCATACGAGAGTGTGTCGTCTACAGGGTAAAGAAAGGTTCGAGATGCGTCCCTGTCTGCTTCGCCCCCGGCGCCCCCCGGCGGTCACACCCGGCGTCGGCGGGCGGGGCGCTCGCGACGGCTCACGCCGACTGTTCTTCCTCGTAGTACTCCGCCTCGAGCGCCTCCTCGCGCTCGTCGAGCGGCTTCGATCCCGGCACGTTCGCCTGGCCCGGCAGGTAGCTCGTCCCGCTCTTCTCGCTGCCGGTGATCTTCACCGCCGCGATGTAGGTCAGCACCGCCAGGGCGACGAAGGAAGCGGCGACGATCAGCAGCTGCACGATCATCTCGATGCCGGCGGTTCCGAACGACGGCACCAGGACGAACGCCACGAGGAAGAACAGGAGGATGAACAGGGGCACCCCGTTCACGATCAGGTCCAGGAGCGTCTCTCTGTCGAACACCGTGTTTGCCATGGTCGGACGTTGGGGACGCCGTTCAAATAGATTGTTGGTTCGTCGCGGACCGTCGCTCAGACCGGGGACTGCTCGCGGCGCTCGAGCACCTCACCGACGATCCCGCCGAGGAGCATGATGCCAGCCGCCGTGAGCATGGCGTAGCCCCGTTCGGCGAGCCTGGCGATCTCCGGACCGGCCTGCCCGTCGGCGTACAGCAGCAGTCCGCCGAGGACGAGCACGACGACCCCGCAGACGACCAGCGCGCGCCAGGGCGTCGAGGCGTACCCGGACTCGGTGCCCATCCCCGCGACGCTCCCGCAGAGCAGCAGCAGTCCGCCGACTGCGACGGGGAAGAGGTTGAAGAGGATCCCGAGTTCCCCGACGGCCAGTCCGAGGGCGACGAACAGCGGCCAGGGGCTCGCCCTGCTGTACTGGTCGCTCACCCCGGCGTTTTCGCTCATGGCTAGAGGATCGGCGTCGACCGGTACAAAGGCTTCGGATCGGCGGAGCCGCCTCCAGCGGGCGGGAGAGCGCCGGCGGCGTCGAACTGGCGGCGCGGCCGTGGTAGCTTTTATCACGCATTCCGATCAAACGATGATGAAGGATTATGGCTGACAGTACCACGGACGCGGTGGCCGCCCGGCGCGCACAGCGCGAGGAGTACAGCCCGATCACGCTCCGCGTCGTCGCCACCGCGATGGTCGGCGGGTTCGTCGGGATGGTCCTGATGTTGCCGCTGCTAGTCGGCGTCCCGGTCGTGTTCAACCTGTTCCGGACCGAGCCGATCGCGCAGTTCGCACCCTTCCTCGCGCAGATCGGCGTGGAGCGGTCGCTCTGGCTCGGCGTCGCGCTGTTCGTCGTCGGCGGAACGACGGTGCTGCCGCTGATGTTCGTCGTGGTCGCGGCGTTCCTGCCGCCGGAGGAGCCGCGGTACCTCCGCGGGGTCACGTACGCGACGCTCTTCTGGACCGGCTTCCTGCTGGCGTTCTGGCCCGGGGGGAACGGGCTGACCATCGCGGTCTTCCTCGTCGTCTCGTTGCTCTCGCACTGGATCTACGGCGCTGTCCTCGGGCTCGTCCTGACGCGGAGCGTCGGCATCCCGCAGCACGACGTGTGACGCCCGACCGGAGACTCGAGGGAGGCGCGACGCCGAGGCGGGGGCCCTGATACGCTCCGGTACGTCAGGATCCACCCGATCCACTCCGGGGCGTCAGGGCACGCCCCGATACGCTCCGGCACGTCACAGCCCGCCCCGATACGCCCTGGATCGCCGAAACTGATTTCTCCCGGTTGGCGAAAGTCGACGCCATGGGTGGACCACCGGGACGCGTCGCCCTCGGCCGGGCGCTCGCGAGCCCGCGACGACACCTCGGGGCCCTCGCCGTCGTCGTCGCCGCGTACGGGGCGGCGGCCCTGCTGGGAACCGAGATCGGCTACTACGTCGCGGCCCTGGTCACCTTCACCGTCTGGATGGCCTGGTTCGTCCTGACCGCGGTGGCGCTGTTCCGGCACGTGGAGTTCTGAGTGGCCGACGGCAGGGCGCTCCGGTTCACCGGTCGGAACGCTTTTCCCCGCCAGCGTGTGACTGATGCTAACGTCTACCGCGATCGAGGAGGCACGCCCTCCGATCGCTCGCGGACCACTGGTGGCGCCAGCATGAACGAACGCATCCACTCGGGACCGGCGGCGCTCGCCCGGTCGGACAGCCCGAGCGCGGTCGCCGATGGAGTGAACCATGGCCGCAGGTGAGTCGACCGGCGGGGAGTGCGAACTCTGCGGGCTGCCGGTTCCGGAGTCGCGGGCGCAGACCGGGGGCGAACCGGCGTTCTGCTGTGCGGGGTGCGAGCAGGTCTACGAGGTGCTCGGCGAGGTCGACGGCGTCGAAGCGACCGACGTTCGTGGCGACGCCGGTCCGAGTGGCGACGCCGGTCCGAGCGCCGACGCCGACGCCGACGCCAGCGCCCGCGCCGATTCCGACACGGACACCGGTGCGGGCGCCATCGACGAAGCCACGACCGACGAGGGGCCACCGCCCGGCACCGAGCGGACGTTCCTCCGCCTCGACGGCATGCACTGCACGACCTGCGAGCGGTTCGTCGAATCCGTGGCGACGGGGACCGACGGCGTCGAGGGGGCCGCGGCGAGCTACGTCGCCGAACTGGTGCGGGTCGACCACGACCCCGAGCGGGTGACCGAGGCGGACCTCCGCGAGCGCCTCGACGTCGCCGGCTACAGCGTCCGCGACGAGGACGGGGAGGGGTGGACGACCGACGAGGCCCTCGCCTGGCGGCTGGTCGCGGGGGTCCTCCTCGGGATGTGGGTGATGCTCCCCTACCTGGTGCTGGTCTACCCCGTCCACTTCGCCGTCGTCTACCCGGCGTGGATGCGCGCCACCTTCCGGGGGATGCTCACCAGCACCGCCGCCCAGTACTTCTTCTTCGTGGAGTTCGTCTTCGCCGGGCTCGTCCTGGCCGTGACCGGGGGACCGATCCTCCGGGGCGCCTACGTGAGCCTCCGGACGCGCGCGCCGAACATGGACCTGCTGGTGGCGCTCGCGGCCGTGAGCGCCTACGTCTACAGCACGGCGGCGTTCCTCCTCGGGCGCCTGGACGTCTACTACGACGTGACGGTCGCCATCGTCGTCGTCGTGACCGCCGGCACGTACTACGAGTCGGCGATCAAGCGGCGCGCGACCGAGCGCCTGTCGGAACTGACCAGCGCCCAGGTCGACGAGGCCCACCGGTACGAGGCCGACGGCACGGTCACCACGGTCGACGTCGAGGACCTCGCCCCGGGCGACCGGGTGCTCGTCCGAGAAGGCGAACGCGTGCCCGTCGACGGCGTGATCGCCGAGGGCGAGTGCGCCGTCGACGAGGCGGTGGTGACCGGCGAGCCCCTGCCGGTCGAGAAGCGCCCCGGTGACGCCGTCGTCGGCGGCTCGGTGGCCGTCAGCGGCTCCCCGGTCGTCGAGGTCGACGCCGACGCGACCAGCAGCGTCGACCGCATCGCGAACCTCGTGTGGACGCTCCAGAGCGGATCCGCGGGCGTCCAGCGGCTCGCAGACCGCCTCGCCGCCGTGTTCGTGCCGGGCGTGCTCGCGCTCGCCGCCTTCGTCGGCGCGGCGTACCTCGTCTCCGGGGTCGGCGTCACGACCGCGCTGCTGGTCTCGCTGACGGTGTTGCTCGTCTCCTGCCCCTGTGCGCTCGGACTGGCGACGCCCCTCGCGCTCGCCTCGGCGGTTCGCGAGGCCCTGGAGCACGGGGTCGTGGTCTTCGACGGCTCCGTGTTCGAACGGCTCAGATCGGTCGACGCGGTCGTGTTCGACAAGACCGGGACGCTGACGACGGGCGACCTGACCGTCTTCGAGGCCGACGCGCCGCCGGACCTGCTGGCGGCGGTCGCGGCGCTCGAACGCCGCTCGGCCCACCCCGTCGCGGCGGCCATCGCCGACCTCGGATATCGTGCCGATGGCGGCGACGTGACCGCGTCGGGCGACGACAGCGACGTGACCGCCTCGGGCGATGGCGGCGACGTGACCGCCCCGGGCGACGACGCCGCGACCACCGCCTCGGGCGACGACCCCACGACGACTTCCTCGGGCGACGACGGTGAGGCCGACCGCGCGAGACCGAACGTCGAGCGGTTCCAGAGCCACCCGACCGGCGTCGAGGGCGTCGTCGACGGGGCGACCGTCCTCGCGGGCCACCCCGGCCTGTTCGCCGAGCGCGACTGGCAGGTGCCGGACGAAGTCGCGCGGCGGGTCGAGCGCGCCCGCGATCGCGGCCGACTCCCGGTCGTGGTCGGGCGCGAGGGCGCCGCCGAGGGCGTCGTCGTCGCCGGCGACGACCCCCGACCGGAGTGGGACGGGGTCGTCGAGGGGCTGGCCGAACGCGGCGTCGAGGTGGTGGTCCTCACCGGCGACGAGTCGGCGGCGGCCGACCCGTTCCGTCGTCACCCGGGCGTCGACCGCGTGTTCGCGGGCGTCCCGCCCGAGGCGAAGGCCGAGACGGTCCGTCGCCTCCGCCGGGACCGTCGGGTCGCGATGGTCGGCGACGGGACGAACGACGCGCCCGCGCTCGCGTCGGCGGATCTCGGAATCGCCCTCGGAAGCGGCACCGCGCTGGCGGTCGACGCCGCCGACGTCGCCGTCGTCGACGACGACCTCCGGTCGATCGAGCGGGTGTTCGACCTCTCGACGGCGACCGGTCGTCGCGTGCGCCGGAACGTCGGCTGGGCGTTCGTCTACAACGCCGTCGCGATCCCCCTCGCGGTCTTCGGCTTCCTGAACCCGCTGTTCGCCACCGTCGCCATGGCCGCGAGCAGTCTGCTCGTGGTGAGCAACTCGTCGCGGTCGCTGCTAGACTGGGATCCCGACGAGTGACCCGGCCGCGTGCTGTCGATTCGTCGGCCTCGGCTAGCAGCAAATGTAATATTGTCGTCAATTCTCGAGGAATTAAAGTATGTGTATTGTTAATACGGCGCACAGCTTGCCGGGTCAACTAGCATTCACCGACGGGGCGGGTGGGACCGCGGGGCAAACAGTTGGCCGTGTCCTGCGGCCGGTACTCGCCCAGGGCGTGGGGATCGACATCGTCCCGACGGGGTCCCAGCAGGAGGTGTTCAACCAGCTGTTCTGGGTGTTCACCGGGCTGGGCACCCTCGTGGGAACGATCGTCATCGGGTACCTCTTCTGGAACTCCTACCGGTACCGGGCCGGGCAGGTCGACGCGGAGGACCTGAACGACGTCTTCCGACCGAAGCTCGGCGTGTTGCCCTCGGCGGACCACGGCGGCCGACACCTCCTGTTCTCGTTCTCGATCAGCGCCCTCATCGTCGTCTCGCTGATCGGCTGGACGTACGGCTCGCTGCTCTTTCTCGCCCAGGGGAGCCAGCCGCAGGCCGCACCGACGGGCGCGCAGGACCAGATGGAGGTGACCGTCACCGGCCACCAGTTCTACTGGGAGTTCACCTACCACGACGTGCCGGGCCACGAGCAGTCCGTCTCCACGCGGAACGAACTCGTGATTCCGACGGACACCCACGTACGGTTGCGGGTGACGTCGGCGGACGTCTTCCACAACTTCGGCATCCCCGAGCTGAAGGTGAAAGCCGACTCGATTCCGGGCCAGACGACCAGCACCTGGGTCGTCGAGGACGAGCAGGGCACCTACATCGCCAGGTGTTACGAACTGTGCGGCTCCGGCCACTCGTTCATGAAGGCGCAGGTCCGGGTGGTCGGCCAGGAGTCGTTCGACGAGTGGTACGCCGAACAGGAGAGCGCGAACGCCAACGCGACGGCGAACGCCAGCGCGAACGCGACGGGGGCATGAGATGACCGAGGACACACCCATCGACGGTCGAGAGGGGAGCACCGAGCCCGACGGCGGCGTTCCCGCCACCGTCGGCGAACTGGACTACGGCGAGGACCACGCCCATGGCCTCCCGCCGGTGAGTTCGATCAGACGCTGGTTCGTCACGACCAACCACAAGGACGTGGGGATTCTCTACCTCGTGACGTCGCTGTTCTTCCTGGTGTTCGGGGGCGTGCTCGCCCTGCTGATGCGCATCCAGCTGTGGGCCCCCCGGACGGCCACCGGGGGCCCGCTGTCGGCGGTGGCGTACAACCAGGCGGTCTCGATGCACGGGCTGATCATGATCTTCTGGTTCCTCTCGCCGTTCGCGTTCGGACTCGCGAACTACCTCGTTCCGCTGCAGATCGGGGCCAAGGACCTCGCCTTCCCGCGTCTGAACGCGCTCTCGTACTGGCTGTACCTCTTCTCGGGGGTCCTCGTCGGAATCTCCTTCTTCGAGGGGCAGGCGTTCGCGGGCGGGTGGACGATGTACGCGCCGTTCAGCACCGCGCAGTACCAGAGCGCGATCGGCGCGAACCTGACCATCCTGGCGCTGACGATGTTCGTCATCTCGACGACCGTCTCCTCGGTCAACTTCCTGACGACGATCCATCGGATGCGGGCGAAGGGGCTCACGCTCACGAACCTCCCGCCGTTCACGTGGTCGATGCTGCTGACCATCTGGATGATGCTGTTCGCCTTCGCCGCCCTGCTGGCGGGGCTGTTCATCCTCGTGTCCGACCGCCTGGCGGGGACGGTCTACTTCACCTCGGAGTCGGGGGCGCTGCTGTGGGACCACATGTGGTGGTTCTTCGGCCACCCCGAGGTGTACATCGTCTTCTTCCCGGCGCTCGGCGTGATGTTCGAGACGTTCCAGACCTTCTCCGGCCGGCAGATCATCGGTCGCAAGTGGGTCTTCGGGGCGACGCTGCTGGTGGCGCTCCAGAGCTTCATGGTCTGGATGCACCACATGTTCCTCACGTCGATCAACCTCCAGGTGAAGACCATCTTCATGGTGACCACGATCGGCATCTCGCTGCCGTTCGACCTGATGATGTTCTCGCTGATCTACACGCTGGTCAAGGGGCGGATCAAGTACACGACGCCGTTCCTGTTCAGCCTCGCGTCGGTCGCGCTGTTCATCATCGGGGGGATCACCGGCGTCTTCCTCGGGGCGGTGGCGCTGGACTTCAACTTCCGCGGGACCTACTGGGTCGTCGCGCACTTCCACTACGTGATGCTCGGCGGGGGCACCGCGCTGTTCGCCGGCCTCTACTACTGGTTCCCGAAGATGACCGGGAAGATGTACGACGAGCGCCTCGGCCAGTGGACCGCGGTGATCTACTTCGTCGGCTTCAACCTGCTGTACTTCCCGCTGTTCATCGCCTGGGAGATCCCGCGCCGCGTCTTCGACTACCGGCCGGTGTTCACGACCTGGCAGCAGCTCGCGACCGTCGGGGCGTTCGTCCTCGCGTTCGCGTTCCTGCTCGTGTTCTACAACCTGTTCAAGAGCCTCTACACCGGCGAGGACGCCGAGGGCAACCCCTGGGAGTACGGCAGCACCGTCGAGTGGGCGGTCCCCTCGCCGCCGCCGCTGGAGAGCTTCCCCGGGCTCCCGGAGTTCGTCGACGGACGGCTCCAGTTCTCGAAGGCCGTCGGCGACGGAGCCGGCGCAACCGACGGTGGCGTGGCCGCGGCCACCGAACACGGCGGGGCAACGGGCCACGACCACGGCGACGTCGAGACCCACGCGAGCGTGTGGCCGGCCGCCATCGCCTTCGCGGTGTTCCTGCTCCTGTGGGGCCTCGGCGGGACGCTCATGCGGGGCGAGTTCGTCGGGGGGCTCTCGGGCGATGCCCACGCCGGTCTCGCGCTCGCGGGGCTCCTGGTCGGAACCTACGCGACGATCCAGTTCGGTCGCCAGCGGTTCCAGGGCCCGGAGGGCGGCCTCGGCGAGGCCTGGCCGTTCCACGACGTCGAGAGCAACCTCAAGACCGGGATCTGGATCTTCATGGCCTCCGACGTCGTCCTGTTCGGCCTGGTCATCAGCGCCTACGTCTTCTCGCGGGCCTTCTTCGGCTGGACTGCCTGGCACCTCATCCCCGAGGAGACCCTCCCCGGCCTCGTCGACACGTACATCCTGCTGGGGAGCAGTTTCTCGGTCATCCTCGCGCTGGTCGCGGCCCAGAAGGAGCGTCGCGGGGGCCTGATTGCGAGTATGCTCGTCACCATGGGGCTGGGCCTGGCGTTCCTGGTGAGCCACGCCATCGAGTGGATCCCCCTGCTCGAGGAGGGCGTCACGCCCTCGTCGAGCATCTTTGCCTCGACGTACTACCTGACCGTCAGCCTGCACGCGCTGCACGTCACCATCGGACTCCTGCTCGCGGCGTGGATCGTCGTCCGGGCCTGGCAGGGGGCCTACCTGGGCGAGGAGTCGGCGAAGCCGGTGGAGTACTTCGGCATCTACTGGCACTTCGTGGACATCGTCTGGCTGTTCCTGTTCCCGCTGTTCTACATCGTGTGAGGTGACACCATGACGTCAACAAAACTGTACACGGCGATCTTCGTTGTGCTGTTCGTGAGCGCCACGGTCCAGGTGCTCGTCGAGGAACTGATCGGTCCCAGCGCCTACTGGCTCGCGTTCGGACTGATCCTGGTGCTGTCGCTGTTCAAGGCGGCCCTGGTCGCTGGCTGGTACCAGCACCTGCGGTTCGACCCCCGCCCGCTGACGTATCTGATCATCTCCGCGCTGATCACGGTGCTCGCGTTCGTCGTCGGCACGACCTACTCCATCGTCTGACCGACGCGACCGTCCGTCAGCGCCGGGGGGATCGGGTCCCCGGCCCCATCAGGCGAGCAACAGTTTGAGGACCACCGCGAGCAACAGGAGCGTGCCCAGCGACCAGACGCCGACGGCGACGGCAGCGGCGAACTGCAGGCCGCGCGAGCGGGCGATGTGGTAGCAGCCCCACGAGGCGAACACCGCGATCATCCCCGCCAGGGCCCCCACGAACAGCACGACGCCGTCGACGTTGCCGCCGATGTCGGCGCTCACCCCGACCGCGAGGAGCACGACGCCGAGGACGGCGGCGATCACCGTCAGACCGGACGCGCCGCCCGTGGCCGAGGCCGAGCCGGGTCCCGCTCCACCGCGCAGGTCGGTCACCGCCGAGCGGGCCGGAAGCCATCGACTCCGCGCGTTGCTCTGGGCGACGACACTCACGACGAGGGCGAGCAGGACGCCCATGATGAGGGTGCTGACCAGATACGTGTAGGCCATGGGTCAGCCGCAGTTCTCGACGAACGTATATAATGTTTGTTCGGTGTGTAGGACCAATGACACGTGAGTGGTGCGACACGTGGGAGGGGGCGGAGACCCCACGGCTCACTGGAGCGTGACGCCGTGCCGGGCCAGGAAGTCGCTGACCTCCTTGATGACGACCGGACTCCCGATGATGCGACACTCCGGGCACTGTTCGAAGACCGTCACCGCGAACTCCCGTTCGAGTTCCGTCCGGATGGCGTCGAGCGACTCGCAGGGGACGACGATCTGCGTGCTGTCTCGGAGTTTCGCGGGGTCCGGCATACGACGACTCAATCCAGCGGCGCACCACCTAAATGTGTGACTGTTTGCAGAGCGACCGGAGCGAACGCCCGAAGCGAGGCCGCCTTCCCGGGGGTACGGGTGCCGATGAAAGGGTTTTTCGCCGCACGTGGCCGAGAGTGGACCAATGGGACTGCAGGACGAGATCGATGACCTCCGGGAGGAGATCACCAACACTCCCTACAACAAGTCGACCGAGCAGCACATCGGTCGGCTGAAGGCCAAACTCGCCGAGAAGAAGGAGAAACTCGAGAAGCAGTCCGGCAGCGGCGGCGGCGTGGGCTACGCGGTCGAGAAGCACGGCGACGCGACCGTCGCGCTGGTCGGCTTCCCCTCGGTGGGCAAGTCGACCCTCATCAACGCGCTGACCAACGCCGACAGCGAGACCGGCGAGTACGAGTTCACGACGCTGAACGTCAACCCCGGCATGCTCCAGTACCGGGGCGCCTCGATCCAGATGCTCGACGTCCCCGGGCTCATCGAGGGCGCCGCCGGCGGTCGGGGCGGCGGCAAGGAGGTCCTCTCGGTCGTCCGGACCGCCGACCTGGTCCTGTTCGTCCTCTCGGTGTTCGAGATCGACCAGTACGAGCGCCTGCGCAGCGAACTCTACAAGAACAAGATCCGCCTCGACACGACGCCGCCGAACATGTCCATCACCAAGACGGGCAGGGGCGGCATCCGCGTCACCAAGACCGACAACGTCTCGCTGGGTGAGGGGACCATCAAGGACGTCCTCCGCGAGCACGGCTACGTCAACGCCGACGTGACCATCCGCGAGGACGTGAGCATCGACGAACTCATCGACGGCGTCATGGCCAACCGGGTCTACCTCCCCTCGATGGTGGCGGTCAACAAGGCCGACCTGATCGAGAAGGAGTACCTCCCGACGGTCGAGTCCGACCTCCGCGACCACGACCTCGACCCCGACGAGGTGACGTTCATCTCCGCGGTCGAGGAGAAGGGCCTGGACGGGCTCAAGGAGAAGCTGTGGGAGCGGCTCGGGCTCATCCGCATCTACATGGACAAGCCGGGCCGGGGGGTCGATCGCGAGGAGCCGCTGATCCTCCGGGCGGGCGACACCGTCGGCGACGCCTGCCGGAAGCTCGGGGGCTCCTTCGAGGACCGGTTCAAGTTCGCCCGCGTCTCCGGACCGAGCGCCAAACACGACGAGCAGCAGGTCGGCAAGGACCACCGCCTCGCCGACGAGGACGTCCTCCGGATCGTCGCCCGGAAGTGATGGCCGATCCACGTCGAGCCGTCCGGCGGGTCGACGCGCCCCGTCCCGCCGCGCTGGCCGCGCTTGCTGCGCTGGCGGTCGTCCCGTGGTCGGTCCAGTTCCTCGGCGGCGCCGTCGGCCTCCGCTTCGCCTGGGGGATGGTCACCCTCGACCCGCCGTCGGCGTCGCTGCTGACGGCGTACCTGGGCTTCGCCCGCTCGTGGCTGGTGTTCGCGTGGGCGCTGGCCGCGACCGCCTCCGCGCTGGCGGTCGCGCTCGCGCTGGCGCCGTCGCTCACTCGCGGGCGCCTGCCGCGCGACGACCGGCTGGTCGCGGGACTGCTCGCGCTCGCCGGCGTCGCGAACGCGTCGGTCGACTGGACGTTCTCGATGCAGCCCGGGCGGACGGCCCTGCCCGTCGGAACGGTCGCGCTGTGGGCGCTCGCCTGGCGGTGGGCTCACTCCTCGCCGGACGCGCCCTGAACCGCGGCGCGGCGCTCGGGGATCAGGTCTAACTCGGGTTCGACGTCGCCGAGGATCAGCAGCGCGTAGTACCGCAGGTACGTCTGGACCGGCACCTGGACGACGGCCGAGGCCACCACCATCACCAGCACGAAGATGGCGACGAGGACGCCGACCGACGCCAGGCCGGCGGTCGAGGAGAGCGTGAACACCGAGACGGCGACGTACCCCAGCACGCCCAGGGGGATCAACGCCGCGAGCGCGACGATGGTGAGGACGATCGACGTGGCCAGCCCGAGCCCGATCGTCAGGACGAACTGCAGGACGACGTACGCGAGGTACTGCTTCCACGCCGCGCGGATCGTCGGCCAGAGGCGCCGCCAGCCGTCGAGGACCCGGCAGTCGGTCAGGATCATGATCGGCACGACGAAGACGGTGGTGAACCCGTCGACGAGGCCGACGAGCAGCGCGACCACGGCGACGACCGGAAGCAGCAGGAAGGCCCCGAGCAGGGGCGCGGCGCCGATGCCCGCGACCATCGGCAGCACGAACAGCGCCAGGAATCCGAGCCCGAGCAGCAACAGCGGGAGAAAGAGCACGAACCGGAAGCCGAACAGCCGGAGGCCCTGGCGCCAGCGCCGGCGCCAGTATCGCCGGATCGTCACCTCGCCCGACCGGAGCGACTCGACGAAGACGAACTCCATGACGGCGCTGATCAGGGCGAACAGGAGCAGCAGTACCACCGCCGCGACGACGACGGCGACGATGACCAGTCCGACCCGATCGATCGACGGGAGCGGAACCTCGCCGGTCGGTGGCGAGGCGTTCCCGGCGTTGAACGACGAGGAGAGGGAGTTGCCCCCGCCGCCGACGAACAGCACGATCAGGGCGAGTTTCAGCCACCGACGTAACTCGATCGGGGTCAGGAAGTCCAGGGCGACCCGGCCGGCGTTCTCGATCTCTCGGAGGGCGTAGAGGACCATGCCCCAGAGTTCTCACACCGTCCGCAAAAGCGTTCTGCCGGGGTTCAGTGGGAGCCCCGCTCTAGGCAACTGCCTGTCATTTTCACCCCCGCACTCGGTCACTGGGCGAATCCAGGGATACGGTCTCAGCCGCCGTCACCGCCCCGTCGTCGACGACGGAGCCGATCCCCGGCGATCCCCGCGAGGGCGCCGCCGACGGCACCCGCGCCGCCGACCAGCGCGGTGCGCTCCCAGTCCGAGCGACCCCGTGAGAGCCCGCCCGTCCCGGACTCGGGAATCGTCAGCCAGTACCGGTGGACGTCCCCGGCACCGATCCGTCGCGACTCCGTGGCGTCGACGACGGTCCCGTCCACGCCGGTCACGAGCGCGCGGAGTTCGTAGTCCGTCCCGCCGAGCCCGAAGACGCTGATCCGGTAGCGACCCGGTTCGACGCCGTAGCGGCTCCGCAGACACGGGTAGGTCCCGAGCGAGCGGTCCATGTACTCCCCGCGGAGGCGCTCCATCCGCCCGCCGTCGGGCGTCTCGACCACGAGGTCGACCGCTTCGCTGTCGGCCAGTATCAGCGCGAGCGGGAAGAGCCGCTCCCGGAAGGTCTCCCGCGAGAGGGTCAGGTGATCCAGGGGCGAGACCTCCCCGCGGTCGGTCGCGCGCTCGATGCGGTCGTACCGGTTGTAGAGCAGTCCCGTGTAGCGGTCGTACTGCACCATCGAGAGTTCGTCGCCGACGCGGTCGAGCCGAAGCGTCGCGGTGGCGTCCGCGTAGAACGACGCCGGGAGGTTCGGGTCGTAGGCCTCGAGTTCGACCCGGTCCCCGTAGTCGTGGACGTCGTAGACGAGCAGCTGGTGGGAGTAGAGGCTCCCGTTGAAGATCGTCACGGAGGCGGTGCCGAACCGCTCGACCACCGCCCGGATGTCGCGGAGGACCGCCGCCGTGTCGATCGCGTCCGGAAAGAGCATCCCCCGACGACCCAGCCAGGCGCGAAATCGGAGGAACTGGTCGGCCTGGAGCTGCACGATGTCCTCGTAGACCGGGGCGCTCGGGTCGTCGTGGGGGACCGTGGGATCGTCGATGGCGCTGGCCAGGCGCATGTCGACCGGGATGGCCTCGGGGATCTCGTAGTACTGCTGGGCCGCCAGCGCCATCCCGTAACAGTGGCCGTTGGTCCCGGCGCGCTGGACGACCGCGGCGCGCAGTTGCGTGGCGATCGCCCTGATCAGCGGGTTCGGGAGCGCGCCGAAGTCCAGGTCCATCAGCGGCGCCGCCTGCTGGTTCCACTCGGCGCGGATGCGCCTGTCGATCGGCTCGCGGTCGATCTCGGGCGGCGTCTCGAAGTACTGGGAGTCGGCGGTCCAGTTGGGGAAGCCGAACCCGTGTCGGCTCGGGTCGAAGACCTCGCGGGCGCCCCCGTCCGCGCCGACCGAGCCGGCGAGCAACGGGGCCCCGCCGGCGACGAGCGCCAGCGAGCGAAGGAGAGTCCGTCGGGTGGGACGCCGAGCCATACCACCCGATGTGAACACGACCACATAGCCGTTTCGTCGGGGAGAACTCTGACGGAGGTCGGGATCGGATGGGAGGGCAGGACTCGCTCGGGAGGGAAGAGCAACCGCAGTCGGGAGAGAAGAACAGCCGCAGCCGGGCGGGTGGGATGGGTGCCATCGGATCCCGCGTGCCGGGTCCGACACGCGACCGACGCGCTAGTCGCTCATCACCTTCGTGCGGATCTCCTCGACGATGTCGGGGTTGCGCAGCGTCGAGGTGTCGCCCAGCTCTTCCTCGTTGGCGATGTCCTCGAGCAGGCGACGCATGATCTTGCCCGAGCGCGTCTTGGGTAACTCGGGCGTGAAGACGACCTCCTCGGGGCGGGCGATCGGGCCGATGGCCTCCTCGACGCCCGCGACGATCTTGTTCTCCATCTTCTCGCTGCCCTCGAAGCCGTCCTCGAGGATGACGTAGGCGTAGACGGCCTCGCCCTTCACGGGGTGGTTGCCGCCCACGACCGCCGCCTCGGCGACGCCGTCGACGTCGACGATGGCCGACTCGATCTCCATCGTACCCAGGCGGTGGCCCGAGACGTTGAGCACGTCGTCGACCCGGCCCAGCACGGTGATGTAGCCGTCCTCGTCGAGCTTGGCGCCGTCCTCCGGGAAGTAGACCCAGTCGTCGGGGTCGTCGGAGTCGGTGTCCGAGTACTCCGCCCAGTACTCCTCGATGAACCGCTCGTCGTTGTTGTACAGCGTGCGCAACATGCCCGGCCAGGGCTTCTGGACGGTCAGGTAGCCGGCCTCGCCGGGGGCGACCTCCTCGCCCGCCATGTCGACGACCTTGGCGTCGACGCCCGGCAGCGGCGGCCCGGCCGAGCCGGGCTTCATGTTCTTCACGCCCGGCAGGGTCGTGACCATCATGCCGCCGGTCTCGGTCTGCCACCAGGTGTCGACGATGGGGCAGGACTCGTCGCCGATGTGCGTGTAGTACCACTTCCAGGCGCGGGGGTTGATCGGCTCGCCGACGGTCCCCAGCAGGCGGAGGCTGGAGAGGTCGTGGCGGTCGGGGTACTCGTGGCCCCACTTCATGAACGCGCGGATGGCCGTCGGCGCGGTGTAGAGCTGGGTCGCCCCGTACTCCTCGACGATCTCCCAGAGGCGGTCGCGGTCGGGGTAGTCGGGCGTCCCCTCGTACATCATCGTCGTCGTGCCGAGCGCGAGCGGCCCGTAGACGATGTAGGAGTGACCGGTGATCCAGCCGATGTCCGCCGAGCAGAAGTAGGTGTCCTCGGGCTTGACGTCCAGCACCGACTGGGTGGTCCAGGCCGCCCAGGAGAGGTAGCCGCCGGTGGTGTGTTTGACGCCCTTGGGCTTGCCCGTCGTCCCCGAGGTGTACATGAGAAAGAGCATGTCCTCGGCGTCGCGGTCCTCGGGTTCGACGGTCGCGCCCGCCTGCTCCTCGACGAGGTAGTCGTAGGCGTGCTGGTTGGCCGCGAGGTCGTGGCCGAAGTCGTCGTCGTTCGGGCCGAGACGGTCGACGACGACCACGTCCTCGACCTCGTGGTCGACCATCTCGAGGCCGTCGTTGGCCTTCGAGAGGTGGTCGAGGGGGTCGCCGCGGCGGTAGTAGCCGTTGGCCGTGATCAGGTACTCGGAGTCGGCGGCGTTCATGCGCGTCGCCAGCGCCTCCGAGGAGAAGCCCGCGAACACGACCGAGTGGGGCGCGCCGATCCGGGCGCACGCCAGCATGGCGATGGGCAGCTCCGGGATCATCGGCATGTACATGGTGACGACGTCGTCCTCGCCCACGCCGAGTTCGAGCAGCGCCGCGGCGAACTCGTTGACCTCGCGGTGGAGCTCCTCGTAGGTGTAGGTGCGGTTGGCCTCCTCCGGCGGCTCGCCGATCCACTCGATGGCGGCCTCGTCGCCGCGCTCCTCGAGGTGGCGGTCGATGCAGTTGGCCGAGGCGTTCAGCTCGCCGCCGGTGAACCACTCGTAGAACGGCGGGTTGGAGTCGTCCAGGACCTGCTCGTAGTCGGTCTCCCAGTCGAGCAGGTCGGCCGCCGCCGTCCAACACTCCGGCCAGGACGCCTCGAACTCGTCGTAGATCGACTCGTCCTGGACGTTCGCCTGCTCGACGAACGCCGCCGGCGGTTCGAACTCCCGCTGTTCTGCCAGGCGCGCCTCGAGTTCGCCATCGTCTGTCATGGGTCGTGGTACACATCGATAGCGGCCCAAATAAACCTACGGCAACCCCACTCCCGTGGCCCGGAACCGACCGACTGCGCGGTCGTCGGCGTGGCCCCCCGAGTCGCGTCCGACCACGCCGAGACGGTGAACGCGGGGGGCCCGAGACGCTAGGTCGCCGGCGCCGACCTAGCGCTGGCCGTGAGGGACGGCCGCACCCCGTAACCCGGGGAACAGGTGAACGACCGGGAGACCGTAAGCCGGGAGAACAGGTGAACGACCGGGAGAGTTTTACTCACGGGCGCGTTCGAAGCGGGTGTGACCACCCTGGTCCTCTGTGTCGACCGCGCCAACGACATCGGGCGGAAGACGGGGGTCGCCCTGCCGATCGCCGGCTGGGAGGCCATCCAGTCGCTCGTCACCGACGTCGGCCTCGCGGACCCGGAGGACTCGAGCGTCAACTGCCTGCTCGAGGGGCTGCGCGTCGCCCGCGACCTCCGCGACGAGAGCGAGGAGTCGATCGTCGCGGTCGTCTCGGGGGCCAGCGAGTCGATGGTGGGCGCCGACCGGGCCGTCGCGGCCCAGCTCGACGACCTGATCGAGCAGTACGACCCCGACTCGGCGATCGTCGTCATCGACAGCGCCCAGGACGAGCGGCTCGTCCCCGTCGTCGAGAGCCGCCTGTCGGTCGACTCCGTCGACCGGGTCGTCGTCCGCCAGGCCCACGACATCGAGTCGACCTACTACCTGCTCAAGCAGTTCCTCGCCGACGAGGAGTTGCGCTCGACCGTGCTGGTCCCCCTGGGCGTGGGCCTCCTCGTCCTGCCGTTCCTCCTGCTGTACTTCACGCCCGAGGTCGCCATCGCGGGGCTGGCGTCGCTGCTCGGCGCCGCCCTCCTCTACAAGGGGCTGGCCGTCGACGAGCGACTCGAGGACCTCCCCGAGCGGGTGCAGGACGCGCTGTACTCCGGACAGGTGTCGGTCGTCACCTACGTCGTCGCCGCGGGGCTGACCCTCGTCGGCGTCTTCCTCGGGGCGCTGACGGTCTCCGAGCCCGGCGGCGGCGACACTCCCTGGGTCCAGGTGATGCACTTCGCTTACCGGAGCGTCCCCTGGCTCGCCCTGGCGGCGCTGACCGCGAGCGCGGGGCGCCTGCTCGACGAACTCATCGAGGAGGAGCGGCTCCCGACGCCGTACCTCAACCTCCCGTTCGGCGTCGTCGCCGTCGGGTTCGTCGTCCGCGGGTTCGCCGGCTACTTCCTGGAGCGCGAGGGCGAACTCGCGCACCTGACGATCCTCGGCGTGTCGCTGACGCCCACCCAGCGGCTGGCGGTGTTCGTGCTGACGGGGCTGGTCGTCAGCCTCGTCGGGGTGAAGATCGCCGCCAGCGTGAGCGACGAGGCGATCGAAGAAGCGGTCGAACAGCGGCCCTGAGTCGGTCGGCAACGACAACGCCAGCGCCCCGAGTCGGCCGCCGATGGCGACGCGAGCGCCCTACGACCGCTTCGGCCGAATCAGGTCCGCGAGCGCGACCACCGCGCCGAGCAGCCAGCCCAGCGGGACCGCGATGCCGAACCACATACCCACGTAGGCGACGCCCTCCAGCGCGAACTGCTCCCGGAGGAAGGTGTTGATCCCGCCGACCACCAGGATGTTGTCGAGGATCCAGATGGCGAGGGTCAGACTGCCGGGGAAGATGATGTTCCCCAGTGCCGGCGAGTACAGCGCGGCCACGACCGGTGGCAGGAAGATGGCCGTCACCGCCGAGGGGTACGCCAGCAGGACGCTGGTGCCTCGCCCGCCGACGCGGGAGAACACGACCGCCAGCGCGGCGCAGACGGTGGCGACGAGGCTGGCCGCCACCACCGCCTTCAGGCCGGTCGCGGAGAACTGCCGGAGGAACGCGACGACCGTCAGCAGCCCCCAGGCGACCAGCGAGACGACGACCACGCCGAGGATGCCCAGGCGGGTCTGTGCGCTGTCGAGCTTGCCGGCGTAGAAGCGGGTCGCGAACCCCAGCAGCAACAGGGGGTAGCCGACCGCGACCAGCGGGACGCCGAGCGCGGCCCAGAGTGTGTAGGCGATACGTTGCGGCGGCGTCTCGGGCGTCCACTTCCCGAGGACGCTACTGGCGTCGAGCTGGCGGGGGAACGCCACCTCCATCCAGGTCTCGTGCAACCGCGTGAGATCTATCCGGATCGCGCCGAGCAACCCCGGCTGGGACCTGGTACTCATCGAAGGTGCCTGCGGGACGCGGGGACGTGAACTTTGTGTTCGAGCGGGTCCACGGCTCACCAGGGGGCCCACGAGGGGTCGACCGTGCGCTCGCGGCGGTCGATCCCGTCGATCGTCTCGACGTCCTCGGCGTCGAGCTCGAGCGCGAGCGACTGCCAGTTGTCGCGGATGTGGGCCTCGCTCGTCGCCTTCGGGATGGCGGCGACGCCCTTCTCGCGGAGCCACGCCAGGCTCACCTGGGCGGGTGAGGCGTCGTGCTTCTCGGCGATCCGCTGGAGCTCCGGAACGTCCATCACCGCACCCCGGGCCAGCGGCGAGTAGGCGACCACCTCGACGCCGTGCTCGGCGCAGGCGCGACGGACCTCCTCCTGGGGGAGCAGCGGGTGCATCTCGACCTGGTTGGCCAGGATCGGCGCGTCGCAGTACTCGACCGCCTCGGCGACCTGGTCGGGCTCGAAGTTGGAGATGCCGACCGCACGGATCAGTCCCTCCTCGTAGAGCTCTTCGAACGCCGAGAGCGTCCCCTCGGGGTCGTAGGGGCCGGCGGGCCAGTGGACGTACAGCAGGTCGACGTAGTCGAGGTCGAGCCGGTCGAGGCTCGCCCGGGCGGTCGCGAGCACGTCGTCGTGGGCGAGGTTCTCGCGGTGGACCTTCGTCGCCACGAACAGGTCTTCGCGGGGAACCAGCGCGGCGGCCTGGCCCTCCGCGGCGGCGATGGCCTCGCCGACGAGGGACTCGTTGTCGTAGGCCTGGGCGGTGTCGACGTGGCGGTAGCCGAGGTCGATGGCGGTCCGGACCGCCCGCCGGCACGCCTCGGGGTCGGTGTTCTGCCAGGTACCGAGGCCCAGCGAGGGCATGCCGTCGAGCGTCGGCGCGGCGTCGGGGGTTTGGGTCACGCTCGGTGGAAAGGCACCTCGCGGCAAAGACGTTGTGGCGGGGGCAGGCCGGACGGGGAAACCGGGCCCCATCGGGGGACCGCGGGCGGCGGTCAGTACTTCGGTTCGGCGCCGGAGATGGCGTAGACGTCGTCGAGGATGTCGTCGCGGGCCTCCTGCCAGGCGTCGAAGCCGTCGGGGGAGGTGGGGTAGGCGTCGTACTGCTCTTTGAGTTCGCGGGCCTTCGTGCGCACCTTGTAGAGTTCGTACAGCGTCCCCCAGTGCTTGCGGGTCTTCAGCAGCGTCTTCAGCTTCAGCCCCAGGCCCATCGACGCCTCGCCCTTGCTCATCGCGTCGACGAGCTGCTGGCCGGGGATGGCGGTGACGATGTCGGTCAGTTCGTCGACGTCGTGGGCGCCGCCCCAGATGTTGTAGAGGTCGATGGCGGCGAAGCGCTTGCCGAAGCCGGTCAGGACCTCCCGGTTGTACTCCCAGAGGTTGGCCTCGCCGACGTCGCCGTCGCTGATGGCCGCGACCGCGCGCTTGGCCGCCCAGTGGGCCGACTTGGCCGCGCCGGGGATGCCGCCACCGGTCGTCGGGTTGACGTGGGCCGCCGAGTCGCCCGCCGCGATGAAGCCGGGCGCGACCGCCGAGTCGTACGGCCGGCGCGTCGGGAGGGCCGCGCCGAGCTTGTCTTTCACCTTCGCGCCCTTGAACTCCGCGCGCTGGCGGAGGTCCCGTTTGAGCACCTCGACCAGTTCCATCGGCTCCTTGTTCATCTGGAAGCCCAGGCCGGCGTTGATCTCGGTGCCCGTGCGCGGGAAGTACCAGAGGTAGCCCAGCTCCTCGGTCGGCTTGAAGACGATGGCGTCGGACCACTCGGGCTCCTCGTCGATCTCGACGATCTCGCGATAGGCCGAGCAGAACTGCGAGTAGGACACGTTGGTGTCGAAGGTGGCGTCCGAGAGGTCGGCCTTGTCCTGCAGGATCGACAGCGCGCCCGCGCCGTCGATGACGACCTCCGCCTCGTAGGTGACCGGGTCGCCCTTCCGGACGCCCGTGACGCCGGTCACCCGACCGTCGTCGTCCTGGAGCACGTCCTGGACGACCGTGTCGAAGTGGATCTCGCTGCCGACGCGCTCGGCCTCCTCGAGGATGACCTCGCCGTAGCGCTTGCGGTCCAGGACGGCGCCGGCCTGGCCGAACGGGATGTCGAGCGTCTGGCCGTCCGGGCTCTCGAAGACCGCCCGCCGGATGTTCTGGTTGGTGAACGACTCCTCTCTGAGGTACTCGAGGTCGATGACGTCGGGGAACGTGCTCTTCCCCTTGATGGCGTCCCCGCAGGCGATGTGGCCCGCCTCGTCCTCGGACTTTCGCTCGAGGATGACCACGTCCATCCCCTCGTCGGCCGCCGTCGCTGCGGCGAAGGCCCCCGCCGTTCCTCCCCCGACGACGACGATATCGTACGTTTCCGCTGGCATGTGACACTCTTACCGCTGCACTTCATAAAAAACAACTGTATCAGCCGCCCGGTGAATCCAATCGCCGAGAAGACGGGAAGCCGCGAACGAAGACAGGACGCCGCGAACGAAGACGGGAAGCCGCGAACGAAGACAGGACGCCGCGAACGAAGACAGGACGCCGCGAACCGACTTCGCCTACGCGTGGAGGCGCTCGGCGATCAGGGCCTCCAGGTCCTCGCGGAGTTCGTCGACCTCGATCTCCTCGAGCACGGGGACGAAAAAGCCCTCCACAAGCATGTTGCGCGCGACGCGCTCGGGGATCGAGCGCGACTCGAGGTAGAACAGGTCCTCCTCGTCGACCTGCCCGACCGTCGCCGAGTGGCTCGCCTCGGTATCGTGGTTCTCGATGATCAGCTTCGGCGAGGCGTCGGCCTCGGCGTCGTCTGAGAGCATCAGCGTGTTCTCGCGCTGGAACGAACTGGTGTCCCACGCCTCGCGGGTCACCTTCTGGACGCCCTCGTAGACCGAGCGGGCCTCGTCGTCGAGGACGCCGCGGGTCACGAGGTCGGCGGTCGTGTGCTCGCCGTAGTGCCAGACGCGGGCGTTCAGGTCGAAGTGCTGGTCGTCGTGGCCGTAGAAGGCCCCGACGATGTGGGTCTCCGCCGAGTCGCCGTTCAGGTCGGTCTCGATGTCCGAGCGGGTGAGCCGCGAGCCGAGGTTGCCCTCGATCCAGTTGACCGTCGCGTAGGTGTCGACGGCGCCGCGCTTCAGGGTGAAGTGGTAGGTGTCCTCGTCGAGGTTCTGCAGCGAGCCGTACTGGACGTAGGAGTTCTCGCCGGCGGCGACCTCCACGAGGTTGCTGAAGTACCGGCCCTCCTCGGTCTCGACGCTCTCGCCGGAATCAATCCGCTCGAGGATCGTCACCGAACTGTTGGCCTCGGTCACCACGAGGGTGTGGCTGAACAGCGACCGGGAGTTCATCTCGGCGCGGATCTTCACGTCCTCGGCGTCGACGCCCTCGGGGACGTAGACGACCGTGCCGGTGGTGAA
>JBDGUA010000055.1:0-30521 GCA_042216345.1 Haloferacaceae archaeon | reverse complement strand
CGACCCGTCACCAGCCGCGGGGTCGACGTAGCGACAGTCTCTGGTCGCGGGGTCGCCGGAGCGACCGTCACCGACCGCAGCCGTCTGGCCCCGTCACCACGAGTCGGCCACGTCGTCGTAGACCTCGGCGAGCGCGTCGACCGCGTGTTCGACGCTGATCTGTTCGCGGCGCGCCAGGCAGTTCTCGCGCAGGCGCTCCTGCGCGGCGAGCGCACGCCGGATGCCCGCTCTGAATGACTCCAGATCGCCGCGGTCGTAGTGGTAGCCCGTCACGTCCTCGACGATGGTGTCCGAGAGGGCGCCGCTGTCCACGCCGACGACGGGCGTCCCGCAGGCGTTGGCCTCCAGCGCCACCAGCCCCTGGGTCTCGACCGGGCTGGGGAACGCGAACACGTCGAGGGCGCTGTAGAAGGCGGGCAGTTCCTCCCGGTCGAGGAACCCGAGGAAGCGCGCGTCGGCGCCGACCTCGCGGGCGCGGGCCTCCAGGTCGTCCCGGGCGGGACCGTCGCCGCCGAAGACGACCCGGGCGTCCATCCCCGCGGCGGCGTCGACGAGTTCGCCGAGGTTCTTCTCGTAGCCGTGGCGACCGGTGTAGCCGATCAGGGGGCCGTCGCCGAGGCCGTAGCGCTCGCGGAAATCCGGGCCGTCGACCGGGCGGAATCGCTCGATGTCGACGCCGTTGGCCACGACGCGGACGTCGGCCTCGACGCCGACGACGTCCCGGAGGTGATCCCGGGCGGGGTCGCTGGGGACGACGACCGCGTCGGCGCGGTCCATGTACCACCGCTCGTAGGCGCGCGCGATGCGCTCGATGCCGTCGGCGACGACGCCGCCGGCGAGGTAGTCGGCGTACTCGGCGGTCGGGGTGTGGTAGGAGGCGACCAGCGGGCGGTCCCGGCTGCTAGCCAGCCGCCGGCCGGCGATGCCGAGGGCGAAGGGGGTGTGGGCGTGCACGACGTCCGCGTCGGCCACCGCGTCGGGAACCTGCGGCAGGCCGAAGCGGAACCCCTCGTAGAAGGGGAACGGGATCGACCGGACGGGGTACTCGTCCGGCCCGGGGTCGTGCTCGGAGTCGGGGTAGACGACGTCCATGCGGCCGCCGCGCTCCCGCCAGCGGTCGCGCCACGTCTGGATCGTGTAGGTGACGCCGTTGACGGTCGGGAGGTAGGTGTCGGTGAAGACGGCGACCGAACGCATCGGTTGGCGTTCACCGGGCGTGGCTTAAGTGCTTGTGCATCGGTTCGGCGGGCGGGGAGTGGCGGTCGTGGGTCGCCGCAGGCCCGCGAGCGCGAACCCGCGTCGCGGACCCGCACTCGCGGACCCGTCACTCCGCCCGCAGGGCCGCGTCGACGTCGCCGCGGCGCAGCGCCCGGTAGATCTCCGCGAGTTCGTCGCCGACGCGGTCCAGGCTGTGGCGCGCCGCGGTCTCCCGGGCGTTCTCGCCGAGTCGCTCGCGGAGGTCCGGATCCGCGGCGAGGCGGTCGAGCGCGCCCTCGAACTCCTCGCGGGTCGAGCACATCAGGCAGTCGTGGCCGTCCTCGTAGTACTCGCGGAAGACGGGGATGTCGCGGATGACGACGGGCTTGCCGCAGGCCATCGCCTCGAGGACGACCAGCCCCTGGTTCTCGACCTTCGCGGGGAAGCAGAACACGTCGCCGGCGCCGAACGCGCCCTCCTTGTCGTCGATCCAGCCCGTGAAGGTGACGTTCTCTGGCGGGTCGTTCACCCACCGCCGGACGGTCGGCGACGCCTGCGGGCCGGTGTCGTAGGTGCCGAACCAGACGAACTCGTAGTCGGTCCGCTGGGCGAGTCTGCAGAAGTCGGTCAGCCCCTTGCGCTCGAAGACGTTGCCCACCGAGAAGACGACCAGCCCGTCGAGGTCGTACCGCTCACGGTAGCGCTCGCGGTAGACCTCGTGGTCGGCGACCGACTCGACGTCGACGCCGTTGGAGATGGGTCGGATCGGCGCGTCGACCGGGTACGAATCGAGGACGCCCTTCGTGTACTCGCTGGGGCAGAGCACCAGGTCGGCCTGGGAGTAGAACCACCGGAGGTAGTGCCGGAGGGGGCCCGCCAGCCGGGTCGACCCGCGGAAGGACTCGGCGAAGTCCTCGCTGGTGACGTGGCTGTGCAGCACCAGCGGAATCCCGGTCCGCTTGGCGTGGCGGGCGACCGCCAGCGATCCCGGCCCGATGAGGTTGCAGTGGGCCAGGTCGTACTCCTCGAAGACGCCCCCGCCGGTGAGCGCCGAGGCGGTCGCCGAGCGGAGGTCGCCGCCGCGCCACGGCGCGGTGACCACGTCGACGTCGGTCCGCGCGAGCGCCTTGCGCTGCTGGTCGGCGGCGGTGCCGATGCCCGCGCGGGCGAGCCGGTCCTCGAGTTCCAGGTAGTTCA
Organism: Haloferacaceae archaeon; assembly: GCA_042216345.1. Taxonomy (GTDB): domain Archaea; phylum Halobacteriota; class Halobacteria; order Halobacteriales; family Haloferacaceae; genus JBDGUA01. Next base: position 28,127 of record JBDGUA010000055.1, on the reverse strand, counting down.
GCGCGCGCACTACCGGTGGATTGCGGCGAGGGTCGCTTTACCGTTCCGGCTCCGGTCCGTTTGCCTGGATGCTGGAGGTGCCTGGTGTGACGGTGTTCCGATGACACCGAAAGCCCCTGGCCTCTACAAGGCACACTGGTAATCCGGAACTGCCGAGTTGGTCTGGAAAGCCCCACCCACTGCGACCGCAGGCCTCCCTCCTCCCCATCCTCGGGCGCATAAACGCGCCCTCCCTCGCGCGTATTTGCTCGCGCCCGGAGGCGCTCGCAGCGCGCGCCGCCCAGTCCCTGGCGACGAGAAGCCGATCGGCTCACGGGTGGGGTCGAAACGGGCTGACCAGTGGCGTTCGGAGCCACGGACGCCGCCGTAGCAGCACTCGCCACAGAAGGCACCGACTCGAACCACAACCACCAAAGCGCACCCTGCCGAACCCGAGAGCATGTACGAGGCGGTCTACCCCGCTCCCGACGGCGACTCGACGGCGGCCCGCTGGGTAGCGACCGCCAGCGAGTACGGCTTCGACGGGGTCGTCCTCCGCGGGCGGGGCGGAGGGTGCGCCGACGTCCAGGCGTTGCGCGAGCGAACCGGTATCGACGTCGTCGACGGCGTGGAGATCGTCGCCGACTCGCCGCAGTCGGCCAGCGGCGCGGTCGGCAACCGGCGTCCCGACCACACCATCTTGCTCGTCCGCGGGGGGACCGACGCCATGAACCGCTTCGCGGTCGAACAGGAGCGCGTCGACGTGCTGACCCGCCCGTTCGACGGCGACGGGGACGTCAACCACGTGCTGGCGAAGGCCGCCCGCGACAACGGCGTCCGCGTGGAGTTCGACTTCGGGCCCGTCCTCCGGACGACCGGCGGCGCCCGCGTGCGGGCCCTCCAGCACCTCCGCAAGCTCCGGGAGATCGTCGACTACTACGGCACCCCCTACGTCGTGAGCGCGACGCCCCGGAGCCACCTGCAGCTGCGCGCCCCTCGCGAACTGCTCGCCCTCGGCGAGATCATCGGCTTCGACGCCGAGGCGGTCGAGGCGGGCCTGCGCGAGTGGGGGCGACTCGCCGAGCGCAACCGGGACCGCCTCTCCGAGTCGTTCGTCGCCCACGGGGTCCGACGCGGGCGCCACGGGGAGGTCGCCGAGGACCGCGCGTGCGCCGACGCCGAACCGAGCGGCGCCGAACCGACTGACGCCGAACCGAGCGAGGACGGAGGCGACGACGCGTGAAGCACCTCCCGAAGCACCTCCGACCGCGCTGGCGCTACCTCGCCGTCGGAATCCGGACCCGGGCCGGCGCCGACCTCGACCGCCGGGGGTTCCAGCGGGAACTGTGGTTCGCCGCCCAGAACCTCCTCGGCGACCCCGGCAGCGCCGACGCCGGGCTCTCGGTGCTGCGGTTCGCCTTCGATCCCGACGTCGACCCGGGAACGAGCGCCGTCGACGCCGGGGCGGACGCAGCGACCGGGGACGACGCGGACCGACTCGGTCGCGGCGAGGCCATCGTCCGGGTCCGCCGCGGCGAGGTCGACCCCGCGCGGGCCGCGCTGGCCTGCGTCGACGCGGTCGACGACTACGCAGTCGGCCTCCGCGTCCGGGGCGTCTCGGGGACCCTCCGGGCCTGCGAGGAGAAGCACTGTCCGATGCTGGCCGACGAGTGACGTGGCGCCGCTGGGGCTCACCGAGGAGTGAGACGGCACCTTTGTGGCTCGCCCAGGAGTGAGCCGCCTCGCGAGGCCTCGCCCGATGCGCGAGCGTCCCCGAAATTTTAAGCGAGCGACCGGCGCTACGTGGCCCATGGAGTACCTCCCCTGGATCGTCGTCGCCCTGGTCGCGTACTCGCTGACGGCGCCGCTGGCGAGCACGGTCACCCAGTCGGTGCCGCCGGCGCCGGCGCTGTTCCTCGCGACGGCGGTCTTCCTGGTCATCGCCGGCGGGGTGATCGTCGTGACGGGCGTGCCCGACCCCGGACTGGTGGTCTCGCCCGCCGCCGGGATCGTCTACGTCGCGGGCGTCTTCCTCACCGTCGGCATCCTCTCGTACGTCACCGCGCTCCAGCAGGGGCCCGTGAGCGTCGTCGTCCCCATCTACGGCATGTTCATCGTCGGCAGCGCGGTGATCGGCATCGTCTTCCTGGACGAGTCGCTGACGGCCACGCGGGCCGCGGGCACGCTCTGCGCCGTGCTGGCGATCTACCTCACGGCGGGTGGTGAGTGATGCCGCGGCGGTACCTCCTGCTGTCGCTGCTGGCGTTCGCCGCCTACAGCCTGGTCGCGCCGCTGCTGAAGATCGCGATGCAGACGATCCCGAGCGTCCCCGCGGTGTTCATGTCCAACGCCGTCATGCTGGTGCTGGTGGGGGCGGTGGCGCTCTACCACGGCGACCCGGTGGCGCGGTACCTCCGGCACCCGATGACCCCCTACATCGTCGTCTGGGGGATCACCCTCGCCGTGGGGCTGCTGTCGTACTACCGGGCGCTCACGCTCGGTCCGGTCAGCATCGTCGTCCCGATCTACGGGCTGTTCATCCCGCTGAGTTCGGTCGTCGGGATCGTCGCCTTCGACGAGACGCTGACCCTCCGGAAGGGGGCGGGGATCGCCGCCGCCGTCGTCGCCATCGCGCTCATGTCGCTGTAGGGACCGGGAACCCCCGGACGTCGCCACCCCGAGGCGCCGGGGGCGGTCCGACGGTTAAAGTGCTGGCCTAGCGGAAGCGAGGGCGCGGTAAGAAAGGTATTTAGGACGCCGGGCCGGAGTTTCGGGGCAGAGAAGCGTCGCCTCGGGAACTCCGGTCGGACCGCGAGCGTCTCTTGCGCGGACCGGGTGGCTCACGGGCGCGACGGAACTCGATTTCGAGTCAAACTATGCAAGGACAAGCCCAACAGCAGGCCTACGACCGAGGGATCACGATCTTCTCGCCGGACGGCCGACTGTACCAGGTCGAGTACGCTCGCGAAGCAGTCAAGCGCGGCACCGCGAGTATCGGGGTCCGCACCCAGGGCGGGGTCGTCCTGGCCGCGGACAAGCGCTCGCGCTCCCCGCTGATGGAGCCGACGAGCGTCGAGAAGATCCACAAGGCCGACAACCACGCCGGCATCGCCAGCGCCGGCCACGTCGCCGACGCCCGCCAGCTCATCGACTTCGCCCGCCGGCAGGCCCAGGTCAACCGCCTGCGCTACGGCGAGCCGATCGGCATCGAGACCCTCACCAAGGAGGTCACCGACCACATCCAGCAGTACACCCAGGTCGGCGGCGCCCGCCCGTTCGGCGTCGCCCTGCTGATCGGCGGCATCGAGGACGGCGAGCCCCGCCTCTACGAGACCGACCCCTCGGGCACGCCCTACGAGTGGAAGGCCGTCTCCGTCGGCGCCGACCGCGGCGACCTCACCGACTACCTCGAGGAGCACTACCAGGAGGACGCCGACCTCGAGGGCGGCGTCGAACTGGCCCTGAAGGCGCTGGCCTCGGTCAACGAGGACGGCCTCGAAGCCGACGGCGTCGGCGTCGCCACCATCGACGCCGAGTCCGAGGAGTTCATCGAACTGACCGACGACGAAATCGAGGAGTACCTCGCCGACTTCGACCTGCTCCCCACCGAGGAGGAGGCCGAGGGCGACGAGGAGTAACCCCGGCACACCCGCCGCGGTCGACGTTCTTCCGTTTCCCATCCGGCGAGCCGCGCCGTCCTGAGACCGCTCCATTTCCCAGATCACCCCACAGAGCCGCGGCTCCGGGGGCGGAGGGCCCGTCGATGACGGAGAAAACGTGGTCGGCTCGCTCAGTACTCCTCGTAGGCGAGGTTCATCAGCCACTGCGAGAAGGCGTCACTCTGCGCGTCGACCTCCTCCTCGCCGATGAACGGCGAGAGCATGTCGCCGGCCATCAGCAGCGAGAACTCCAGGTCGCGGGTCGCCGGCTGGAGGTAGTAGGTGTTGTGTCCGTTGTAGACGGTCTCCTCGCGCTGGATCAGCCCCGCCTCCGAGAGCGACTCGGCGATCCGGCTCCCCTTGCGCGAGGAGATGTCCAGTTCCTTCCAGAAGTCGCTCTGGTGGATGCCGCCGGTCTCGCGGACGAGTTCGAGGCCGCGACGCTCGTCCTCCGAGAGCTCCTCCTCGGCAGCCGCGCTCACGCGAAGCACCCCTGCGTAGTCATGGGTGGGAGTCGGGCCGCCGGTCGCTTAAACCCTGCCTTCGGGCGGGCGCCGCGGGAGGTCGCCGCAGGCCCGGGGAGTCGACAGCTCGGGAGCGACCAGCCTCAGTCGGTGCCGACCTCGACCGGTTCGAACGCGGTCGTACACGGCGGGCCGTCGGCGTAGTCGTAGCGGTCGCCGTCGACCCCCAGCCGGATCAACGAGGTGGAGACCGTCCCGTAGCCGTCGGCGTGGATGCAGACGCCGTAGTCGTGGTCGGCGAGGACGCCCGCGGCGCGGTCGAGCCAGGCGTCGGCGTCCTCGCCGGGTTCGGGCTGGGCGGCGGCGCGGACCCGGCGGGCGTTGTGGGCCTGTTGCTCGCCCCGGTCGGATCGGTGGTCGGGGACCGCCGGGGCGTCGCTCGCGCCCACGTTGACGACGACGTGGACCCCGGGGTCGAATCGCCGGACGCGGAGCCGACCGTCCCACTCGAGCAGGAAGGCGGCGGTCGCGTCGGCGACGACGAGGTTGAACCCCTGGTACTCGATCCGGTCGACCGCGTCCTCGACCGACCGGACCGCCGCCTCGGCGCCGGACTCGCGGAGGACGTCCCGGACGAGCAGCCCCCGCGAGCGTTCGCCGGCGAGGTCCGCACCGGTCCAGCGGTTGGTGACGCCGACGAACAGCCCCCGCTCGTTGTAGCCGATCCAGGTTCCGCCGGCCTCGGCGTCGCGGGGGGCGACGACCGCGGGGTCGTCCTCCAGGCGGCGCGGCGGGTCGGCCCGGCGGTCGCGGCGCTCGTCACGGTTGGCCGCGACGACGACGGGCGCGTCGGGGAACACCTGCCAGGCGAGGATGAGCGTGCACACGACCGAGAGATGCGCCGGCCAGCGCCTAATCGGTGTCGGAGAAACGCTGCGACCAGCGTCGAATCGCCCCCGACCGACGAGCCACGAGTCTGCGCGATTCCGGCCGAAGACGGGACGTCCGAACCCCCGATGCGGCAAAATTTATGGTCGGAAACGGTGACAATTACCGTGGTATGCGCGACCAGACCAGAGTGGACTACTCCCCGACCGTGGAGCGCGACTACGACCTGCCCGACGGCAACAACGTCGCCGTCTGGGTCGTCCTGAACATCGAGCACTTCAAGATCGACGAGCCGGCCGAGTCGATCCACCCGCCCGCGGCGGAGAACGAGCCCGACATCCTCAACTTCGGCTGGCGGGACTACGGCCTCCGGGCCGGCTTCTGGCGGATGCTCGACATCCTGGACAGGCACGACGTCCGCGCCTCGGTGATGCTCAACTCGGAGGTGTGCGAACACGAACCCCAGGTCGTCGAGGCCGGGATGAAACGCGACTGGGAGTTCCTCGGTCACGGGATCACCAACACCATGGAGATGCACGAGTACGACGACGAGCGCGCGGCGATCAGGCAGGTCCGCGACGACATCGCCGACTTCACCGGCGAGCGCCCGCGGGGCTGGCTCGGGCCGGCGCTCGCCGAGTCCTACGACACGCCCGACTACCTGGCGGAACTCGGGTTCGACTACCTCTCGGACTGGTGCAACGACGACCAGCCCTACGCGTTCAACGTCGCGGAGGGCGACCTCATCAACGTCCCCTACTCGATCGAGATCAACGACATCCCGATGACCCTGGGGTACGGGATGACGGGGCGCCAGATCGGCGAGGCGATCAAAGACCAGTTCGACTGGTACTACGAGGAGGGCAAGCGACCCGGCAACGGGCGGGTGATGGCCATCGCCCTCCACCCGTTCATCACCGGCCAGCCCTTCCGCGCGAAGTACCTCGACGAGGCCCTGGAGTACATCGTCCAGCACGACGACGCGTGGCTCACCACGGGCGAAGAGATCGCCGACCACTACTACGAGAACTACTACTGAGTCCCGTCCCGGGGGCCCCGCTCCGACCGCCGGGGCCCGACCCCTATCCGTCGAGGGAGTCCAGGTACTCGAGCACGTCGTCCAGATCGACGACCTCGGCGTACTTCGAGTGCATGTCGAACAGGTTGGCCTCGTGGGGATCCTGGGCCCGGTCGCCGACGCACTCCTCCGGGACGAGCGGGATGTAGCCGTGCTGGCAGGCGTCGACGACGGTCGCCCGCACGCACCCGGAGGTCGTCGCCCCGGTCACGATGGTGGTGTCCACCCGATCGAAGGTGAGCATCGTATCCAGTTCGGTCTCGAAGAAGGCCGACGCCTGGTCCTTGTCGATGACGTGGTCCCGCTCCGCGACCTCGAGGCGGGGGTCGATCTCGAGGTACTCCGAGCCCTCGACGAGGCCGTCGTCCGAGGGCGCCGCCTTGATCGCGAAGACCGCGCCGTCGCGGTAGTCCTCGCGCCAGACCACGCGGGTGTAGAAGACCGGCACGTCGGCCGCGTGGGCGGCGTCGACCACCCGGGCCGTCGCCTCGACGGTGTCGTCGAGGTCGCTGCCCAGGGCGTAGTCGGGGTCGGTGAACGCCGTCTGGAGGTCGACGACGACGACCGCGGGGCTGTCTCCGGGTTCGAGCGACTCCACGCCGATCCCCGACGACTCGTAGATCCGCTCTTTGTCATCGGTTGCCATGGTACCGACGTTTCGCCGCGTCGATATTAATCGTTGCCCGGGACGTGGCTCGTGGGGCGCCCCCTCCAGTCGTACAGCTCAGTCGTCTCGCCCTTCGCCGTCCAGTTCGTCGACGAGGTCGGCGGCGACGCCGGTGTAGGTCGCGGGCGTCAGCGCTCGCAGCTCCTCGCGCACGTCCTCGTCCACGTCGAGGTCGTCGAAGAGGTCGCGGAAGTCCGCCAGGGTCACCGCCCGCCCGCGGGTCAACTCCTTCACGCGCTCGTAGGCTTCGGTGTCGCCCTCGCGCCGGAGGATGGTCTGGACGGCCTCGCCGAGGACGGCGGGCGTCGACTCCAGGTCCTCGCGCATCACCTGCTCGTTGGGGACGACCTTCGCCAGGCCGTCCCGGGTCTTGGTGTAGCCGACGAGGCAGTGCGCCAGGGCGGCGCCGACGTTGCGCTTGACCGTCGAGTCCGAGAGGTCCCGCTGGAGCCGGGAGGTGGTGACGTAGTCGGCGAGGAAGGTCAGGTCCGAGTTGGCCTTCGAGAGGTTCCCCTCGCTGTTCTCGAAGTCGATGGGGTTGACCTTGTGCGGCATGGTCGAGGAGCCGGTCTCGCCGGCGACGGCCTCCTGGCCGAGGTAGCGGTCGGAGACGTAGAGCCAGGCGTCCCGGTCGAGGTCGAGCAGGACGTTGTTGACCCCGCGGAGGGCGTCGAACAGCGCCGCCAGGTCGTCGCAGGGGTTGACCTGGGTCGCCAGCGGCGTGTGCTCCAGCCCGAGCGAGGCGACGAACTCACGGGAGAACGCCCGCCAGTCGACGTCGGGGTAGGCGGCGACGTGGGCGGCGTAGGTACCGGAGGCGCCCGCGAGCTTGCCCGAGAGGTCGGCGGCGGCCTCGCGAACGCGGCCCATCGTCCGGCCCAGGCGGGCGGCGACGACGGCCATCTCCTTGCCGAAGGTCGTCGGCGTCGCGGGCTGGCCGTGGGTCCGCGCCAGCATCGGGACCTCGCGGTTCTCCCGGGCGAGGTCGACCAGTTCGTCGCGGACGTCGGTGAGGGCCGGGAGGACGACCTCGGTGACGGCGGGCTTGACCAGCAGCCGGTGGGCGAGGTTGTTCACGTCCTCGCTGGTGAGCCCGAAGTGGATCCACGGGAAGAGCCGGTCGGGGTCGTCGGTCCGCTCGCTGAGTCGGACCCGGAGGAAGTACTCGACCGCCTTCACGTCGTGGTTGGTCGCCGCGTAGCCCTCGGCGCCCTCGGTCTCCAGGCGCTTGATCAGGGCGGCGTCCTCGGCGTCGAAGGAGTCGTGGAGGTCGGTCAGGACGCCCTCCTCCTCGGCCGTCACCGAGACGTCGGTGGCCGGCAGGTCCGCGAGCGCCAGCAGGTACTCCGCCTCGACGCGGACGCGGGCGCGCATCAGCGCGCTCTCGCTCGCGTACGGCACCAGCGGCGCGGTCCGGCCGGCGTACCGGCCGTCCAGCGGCGAGACCGCCGCCAGCGGGTCGTTCCGGGTGAGGTCGCTCATGGCCGAACCTCCCGCCGGCCCGGGCAAAAGCGTGTCGATGGTCTCGGGCACACACCTGCATATCTTTCGCGGATGGCGGGGCGATTAGGCGACAAAGTGTTCACGTCCGTGCCCACACGGTGGGGAGGGACCGGAACTGTTTTTCTCCCGGGAGTGGGTGTGTCGGGTATGCTCAAGATCGCGGGCATGGCGAGCAATCGCGGACGGAACCTCCTGCACATCGACGACCGATCGCCCGGCGGGGCCGAGCTGTCGGTCGTGCTGACGAACCGGGCGGAGGCGCCCGTGCTCGAGGCCGCCGCCGAGCGCGACGTCCCGACCGAGGTGGTCGAGCGCGGGACCGGCGAGGGACGGGAGGCCCACGAGCGACGCATTCTCGAGCGCCTGGCCGAGCACGACTTCGACGTCGTCTGCCTCGACGGCTACATGCGCGTGCTCACCTCGGAGTTCCTCGAGGAGGCGCCGACGACGCTGAACGTCCACCCCTCGCTGCTGCCGTCGTTCCCCGGCAACAACGCCCACGAGCAGGTGCTCGACGCGGGCGTCCGGACCACGGGCTGTACGGTCCACGTCGTCACCGAGGAGGTCGACGGCGGCCCCATCGTCACCCAGGAGCCGGTGCCCGTCTACGAGGACGACACCCAGTCCGCCCTCAAGGAGCGGGTCCTCTACGAGGGCGAGTTCACTGCCTACCCCCGCGCAGTGCGCTGGTTCGCCGAGGACCGCGTCCGCGTCGAAGGCGACGAGGTCCACGTCGAGGGCGACGGGAACGGCCAGTTCCCCGAGCGGCGACTCGTCTCGAACGACCGCGGCCGGGAACTGCGTTACGGCGAGAACCCCCACCAGGACGCCGCGCTGTACGTCGACGTCACCTGCGAGGAGGCCAACGTCGTCAGCGCCCCCCAGCTGAACGAGGGCTCGAAGGCGCTGTCGTACAACAACTACAACGACGCCGACGGCGCGCTGAACCTGATCAAGGAGTTCGACGAGCCCGCCGCGGCGGTCATCAAGCACACCAACCCCGCGGGCTGCGCGGTCGCCGACACGCTCGCCGAGGCCTACGAGGACGCCCTCTCGACCGACGCGATGAGCGCCTTCGGCGGCATCGTCGCGCTGAACCGCGAGTGCGACGCCGCGACCGCGGAGCTGATCGTCGAGTCGTTCAAGGAGGTCGTCGTCGCGCCGGGCTACAGCGACGACGCGCTGGACGTGCTGACGGGGAAGGACAACCTGCGCGTGCTCGACGTGGGCGAGCTGGGGACGGGCGAGGACCGCTACACCGAGCGCCTGACGGAGAAGCCCCTCGTCGGCGGCCGGCTGGTCCAGGAGCGCGACCTCCAGTCGCCGACCCGCGACGACCTCGAGGTCGTCACCGAGCGCGCGCCCAGCGACGAGGAGATGGAGACGATGCTGTTCGCCTGGCGAGTGCTCAAGCACGTCAAGTCCAACGGCATCCTCTTCGCGACCGGCACCGAGACCGTCGGCATCGGCATGGGCCAGGTCTCCCGCGTCGACGCCGTCCGGCTGGCGGCGATGAAGGCCGACGAGCACGCCGAGGGCAAGTCCGCGGAGGGCGCCGTGATGGCCTCCGACGCGTTCTTCCCGTTCCCGGACGGCATCGAGGAGGCCGCCGAGGCCGGCATCGAGGCCGTCATCCAGCCCGGCGGCTCCGTCAACGACGACGACGTGATCGAGGCCGCCGACGAGCACGGGATGGCGATGGTCTTCACCGGCTCGCGGAGCTTCCGGCACGACTGAGTCGCCGGGGGTCGCGTTCGCGTCTCTCCCCCCGACCTCCGCGACGGCAACGTCCCCCGACCTCCGCGACAGCAACGCTTTTCCACCTCCTCGCGGGGAGGGATACCATGGCAGACTTACACCGGATCGAACACGCGACGGTCGGGGTCGAGGACCTCGACGCCGCCCTGTCGTTCTACGTCGACGCCCTCGGCTTCGTCGAACTCGAGCGCCGCGACGGCGTGGTCTACCTCGGCTGCGGCCGCGACGACAACTACGACCTCGGGCTGATCGAGGGCGACACCGGCATCGAGCACTTCGCCGTCAGAGCGAGCGGCCCAGAGGTGGTCGACGCCTACGAGCAGCGCCTCCAGAGCCTCGAAGTCCCGGCCGAGCGGACCGACGGCGACGAGCCCAACCAGGCGGCGGGCGTCCGTTTCCGCCTCCCGAGCGGCGTCCCGATGGAGGTCGTCGCCGTCGGCGACGACGAGTACCAGCACTACGAGGAGCCCCGGCTCGGTCGGGGCGGGCAGGCGCCCGCGGACGTCGACCACGTGCAGTTCCTCACGCCGGACGTCCTCGCGGACCTGGAGTTCCTGCGCGACGTCGCTGGGCTCGAACCCTCGGAGATCGCCGGTCCGCGCGACGATCCCGAGATCGCGTTCGCGCGCTGCAACGTCTTCCACCACGACGTGGCGCTGAAGTCCGCGCCGGCGCTCGGCGAGGCCGACGAGACGAGCCTCCACCACGTCGCCTTCGGCTTCGACAGCGTGGACCACCTCGCGGGGTTCGTCGACGCCGCGGTCGGCGCCGGCGCCGAGTTCGAGCGCGGGATCGGTCGCCACCACGGCGGCAACAACATCTTCGCCTACCTCTGGACGCCCGGCGGCAACCGCCTGGAGCTGTGCACGCAGATGGCGACCATCAGCCACGAGGGCCCCGAGTACGTCGAGGACTACGAGAGCGCGACGACCGCGTGGGGCCCGGCGGCGCCGGACTCCTTCGGCGAGGGATCGGGGCTGATCGAGCGGTAGGGGGTCGAGGTGTGAGAGTGATACTCCGTCGGCGGTGGGTGCCGACGGAAAGTGACACTCCGCCGGTGGTGAGCGCCGAGGTGTGAGAGTGACACTCCGTCGGCGGAGGGCGCCGACGGAGAGTGACACTCCTTCGACACGCTAAAGCGCCGGGCACGAGAGAGTCCAGCCATGAAATACCACGAGGCGGCGGACTTCCTGTTCGACCTGCGCCGCTTCCAGGTCAACCCCGGGACGGAGGCGGTGCGGGACCTCCTCGCGCACCTGGGCGACCCCCACGAGGACACGGCCTTCGTCCAGGTCGGGGGCTCGAACGGCAAGGGCAGCGTCTCGCGCATGACCGAGTCGATCCTGCGGGCGGCGGGCTACGACGTCGGGCTCTACACCTCCCCGCACCTCGACGACGTGCGCGAGCGCATCCGCGTCGACGGGCGGAAGATCACCGAGCGCGCCCTCTGCGAGTTCGTCGAGGCGGCCCGCCCGTTCCTGACCGAGCGCGCCGCCGACGGCGAGCCGCTGACCTTCTTCGAGACCATGACCGCGATGGCGCTGTGGCAGTTCGGGCGGGCGGACGTCGACGTCGCGGTGCTGGAGATCGGCATGGGCGGCAAACTCGACGCCACGAGCGTCGTCGACCCCGTCGCCAGCGCGGTCGTGAGCGTCGCGCTGGAACACACCGGCGTGCTCGGCGACACGGTCGAGGAGATCGCGACCAAGAAGGCCGCCATCGCGCCCGCGGGGGCCCCGCTGGTGACCGGCGCCACCGGGACGGCCCTGGACGTGCTCCGCCGGGAGGCCGGCGACGTCGTGACCGTCGGGCCCGTCGACGGCGACGATGCTGCCGAGTCCGGGGACGACGACGCGCCGGACGTGACCGCGCGCTACCGCGGCCTCGTCAACCGCACCGAGGCGGGCGTCGACCTCCGGGGGCCGGACTGGGAACTCGAGGCCACCGTCCCCCTGCTCGGGCGCTACCAGGCGGTCAACGCCGGGGTCGCCGCGACCCTCGCCCGACAGGTCGCCGGCGAGGGCGGGGCGCTGGTCGAGGCCGGCAATGCCGCGTCCGTCGACGACGCGACGGTCGCCCGGGGGCTCCGGGCGGCCCACTGGCCGGGGCGGTTCGAGGTGCTGCGCCACGAGCCCCTGCTGGTGCTGGACGGGGCGCACAACCCCAGCGCCGTCGAGGCCGTCGCCGAGACGCTCGGGGAGTTCGACTACGACGATCTGCACCTCGTCTTCGCGTCGATGCACGACAAGGACTACCGCGAGATGGCGACGTCGATGCCGGCAGCGTCGTCGGTGATCACCTGCAAGCCCAACCTCGCCCGCGCGGAGGACCCCGAGGTACTGGCACGGGTGTTCGAACAGCACGTCGGCGCCGACACCGACGTTCGCGCCGGCGACTCGGTCGCGGCGGCGCTGGCCCGGGCGAAGAACCACGCCGCACCGGGCGACTGCGTGCTGGTGCTGGGCTCGCTGTTCGCGGTCGCGGAGGCCCGCACCGCCGAGACCCGCCTGGAGATCCCGAAGGCGGTCGACGACCTGAACGACGCCACCCGGACGCTCGACGACGCCCACGTCGCCGGTCGCAGCGTCTGGCAGATTCGCGGCGAGGGCGTCCACCGCGTGCTCAAGACCCGCGTCGACCGCCGCCAGGCCCGCCGGCTGAAGGAGGAACTGCTCACCCTCGGTGGCGAGTGCGCCGTCTCCTCGGTCCAGAACGACGGCGAACTGCTCGACGTCGTCCTGATGGGCACCCTCGCGGAGTTCGAGGGCCTCACCGAGAACCTGGCCGGCGAGCCCTACGGCCTGCCCGGCATCGCCCGGGAGATCCGGGGGACGCTCGGCATCGGCGCCGCCGACGAACCCGCGGGCTGGCCCTGGGAGGAGGGCACCGCCGTCATGGGCATCCTCAACGTGACGCCCGACTCCTTCCACGACGGCGGCCGGTTCGCCGCCGTCGACGACGCGGTCGAGCGCGCCGAGGAGATGGTCGCCAACGGCGTCGACATCATCGACGTGGGCGGCGAGAGCACCCGCCCGGGCGCCGACCCGGTCCCGGTCGAGGAGGAGAAGCGCCGGGTCGTCCCGGTGATCGAACGCATCGCCGACCTCGACGCGCTGCTCTCGGTCGATACCCGGCGGGCGGAGGTGGGCCGGGCGGCGCTGGACGCCGGCGCGGACGTCCTCAACGACGTCACCGGGCTGGCGGACCCCGAGATGCGCTTTCTGGCCGCCGAGCGAGACGTCCCCATCGTCGTCATGCACTCGCTCTCTGCCCCCGTCGACCCCGGCCGCGAGGCCGAGTACGACGACGTCGTCGAGGACGTGATCGAGGAACTGGCCGACCGCGTGCTGCTGGCCGAGAAGGCGGGCGTCCCCCGCGAGCACGTCATCGTCGACCCGGGCCTCGGCTTCGGCAAGTCGAAGGCCGAGAACTTCGAGCTGCTCTCCCGGCTCGGCGAGTTCGACGCGCTGGGCTGTCCCATCCTCGTCGGCCACTCCCACAAGTCGATGTTCGACCTCATCGGACGGGACGCCGACGAGCGGCTGGCGAGCACGGTCGCCACGACCGCCCTCGCGGCGGACCGCGGCGCCGACGTCGTCCGCGTCCACGACGTGAAAGAGAACGTCGCGGCGGTGCGGGCCGCCGAGGCCACCGACGACCCCGGCTCGTTCTCGCGGGAGTAGCGCCGGTCGCGGCCCGCGCCCGACGCTCGCCGTCCGGCTCGCGGGCGCCGCCCCGACTGACACGGTTTAAGCCCCCGGCGGGAGAAGCCGGCGCCAAGAGATGCTGGAAGGAGTCAACGTCGCGCTCGGCGTCACCGGCAGCATCGCCGCCGTGAAGGTGGTTGAGCTGGCCCACGAACTCCGGCGCCAGGGCGCGACCGTTCGGGGGGTCATGACCGACAACGCCCGCGGGATCGTCCACCCCTGGGCCGTCGAGTTCGCCACCGACAACGAGCCCGTCACGGAGCTGACCGGCAAGGTCGAACACGTCGAACTCTGCGGGCGCGAGGGCTGGGCCGACGTCCTGCTGATCGCCCCCTGCACGGCCAACACGGTGGGCAAGATCGCCGGCGCCGTCGACGACACGCCCGTGACGACCTGCGCGACGACCGCCCTCGGCGCCGACGTGCCGGTCGTGATCGCGCCCGCGATGCACGAACCCATGTACGACCATCCGGGCGTGCTGGAGGCGATCGAGCGCGTCGAGTCCTGGGGCGTCGAGTTCGTCGACCCGCGGATCGAGGAGGGCAAGGCCAAGATCGCCACCGAGGAGGCCATCGTCACCGAGGTCGCCCGGGCGACGACGCCACACACGCTGGAAGGCAGACGGATCGTCGTCTCGGCGGGCGCGACCAGCGAGGCGATCGACCCGATCCGGACGCTCACGAACCGCGCCTCCGGGCGGACGGGCCGGGCCATCGCGCGGGCCTGCTACGTCCGCGGCGCCGACGTCACCCTCGTCCAGGACGGCGCGGCCGTCCCCTACGCCGAGGTGAAGCGCGTCGAGTCCGCCCAGGAGATGCTCGAGGCCGTCCTCGAGGCGGTCGACGACGACGGCGACCGCGCGGACGCGTTCGTCTCGGCGGCGGCGGTGTCGGACTTCACCGTCGAGGAGCAGACCGAGAAGATCAAGTCCGGCGGGCAGCTCAACCTGGACCTCTGGCCGACGCCGAAGCTCATCGACTCGGTGCGGGAGGCCTACCCCGACCTTCCCATCGTCGGCTTCAAGGCCGAGACCGAGGGCGGCGACGAGCAGATGCTCTCGGAGGCCCGGCGCATCCGCGACCGGGTCGGCCTCGCGTTCGTCGTCGCCAACGACGCCGCCGTGATGGGCGCCGACGAGACCCGAACGCTGTTCGTCCGCGCGGACGACTACACGGAGTTCCGGGGTACCAAGCAGGAACTCGGCGCCCGCGTCGCCGAGGAACTCGTCGCCGAACTGGACGGATAGGGACGCACCCCGCCGGGTGCGTCGATGGCGCCGCCAACTGGACGAGCGATTAAACCGGCGCGTTGATGGCGCCCCGACGGGGCGAGCGATCCGCCCGGCCCGTAGATGACGCCGTCGACGGGATGAGCGCCCCGCCCGCGGCACTGGATTTATTGTCCCGTCCGCTATCTCGACAGTCGTGACAACACTCATCACGGGCGGGAGTGGCCTGATCGGCACGGAGATCGCGGCACAGCTCGGCGACGACGTCGTGGCGTACGACCTGGAGCCGCCGGCCGAATCGCCCCCCGGCGTCGCGGCCACCGTCGAGGGCGACGTGGCCGACCGGGCGGCGCTGGCCGAGGCGGTCGCCGCCCACGACGTCGACCGGATCGTCCACCTCGCGGCGATGATCGGTGGGACGACAAACGAGCGACCGACCGCGGCGACCCAGGCCAACGTCGTCGGGACGGACAACGTCCTCTCGGTCGCACGGGAGGCCGGCGTCGACCGGGTCGTGTGGGCCAGCACCCACTCGGTCTACGGCGACCCCGACCAGTACGACGGCCCCGTCGGCGAGGAGGTGCGTCCGGAGGCGTCGTTCACGGAGTTCCCGGACGCGTCGTACTACGCCGCGATCAAGCAGCTCAACGAGTTCCAGTCGCGGCTCTACGCCGAGAAGGGCCTCGAGGTCCACGCCGTGCGACCGAGCTTCGTCTTCGGGCCGGGGCGCGAGCGGGGCTGGAAGGGCAACCTGATCGACGACGCCCTCGCGGGGGAGGGACACATCCCGCACCCGCCGGACGCCGAGATCAACTTCGTCTACGTCGCCGACGTGGCGGCCCTGTTCGCACGACTGCTGACCGGGGACCCCGCCCACCACGTCTACAACACCGGCGGGCACCGCCTCACCATGCGCCAGGTCGCGGACGTCGTCGCCGAGGTGACCGGCGGCACGGTGACGTGCGACCCCGACGGCGGGCGCCTCTCCTTCCCGGTCGAGTACGACTACGACCGCGCCCGGACCGACCTCGGCTACGAACTGACGCCGTTCGCCGAGTGCGTCCGCGACTACGTCGAGCGGGTCAGCTGAGGCGTCGAGGGAGGTCGCTCGCCGACCCCGTTCACTCGCCTTCCGCGGGCTCCTCGGGCCGGCTGTCGGTGTGGCCCGGCCAGTGGACCCCGGGCTCGAACTCGATGCCCATGCGCTGGGCGGCCCGGGAGATCATGTGCGCGCCCGTCGGCGCGGTGAGGAACAGGAACAGCACCAGCACGAGCGCCATCAGGCCGCTGCCGCCGGGGCCGAAGAACAGCCAGCCGGCGACGGCGATGGAGGCGGCCCCGAGGGTGGTCGCCTTGGTGGTGGCGTGCATCCGGTTGTAGACGTTCGGGAGCCGGAGCAGCCCGAGCGTCCCCACGATCAGGAAGAACATCCCGACCAGGACGAGGGCGATCACGAGCGCGGCGCGAACCGGGCCGACGGCGGTGGGATCTGTGGCGATCATTCGATGATGTCACCCTCCGTGACGTAGCGTGCGACGGTGATCGTGCTGATGAACCCGATGATCGCCAGCACGACCCCGACGTCGACGAAGTAGCCCTGTGCGGTCAGCATCGCGTACAGCAGGGCGATCGCGACGACGTTGGTGCCGACGGTGTCCAGCGCGACCACGCGGTCGGGCGTGGTCGGCCCCTGGATCACCCGGTAGCTGACCAGCAGCGTGACCGCCGCGGCAACCGCGAGCGCGACCGAGACGACCACGGTCAGTACGGACGCGAGCGTGGTCATTCGCGCTCACCTCCCGACTCGGCGGTCGCGTCGGCATCGCCGGCTCGGTTCGCCGGGTCGTCCGTGGAGCCGGACGCCGGCACTGGGTCCTCCGGGTTCAGGTCCTCCTCGAAGATCCGCAGCGCCAGGTCCTCCCACTTCCGGATGGGCGCGAGGATGGCGTCGCGGTCGCTCCCGTCGATGCTGTGGACGTACAGCGCGTTTCTCTCTGCGTCGTAATCCATGGTCAGGGTCCCCGGCGTCAGGGTGATGCTGTTGGCGATGGTCGTGATGGCGGCGTCGGTCCGGACCCGCAGCGGCACCTCCACGACCGCCGGCTCGATCGGTAGCGACGGCGAGAGGACCCGCCGGGCCACGTCCCAGTTGGCGGTCAGCAGCTCCTTGAAGAAGACCAGCAGGTACACTCCCCCGTAGGGCACCGCCTGCGACCAGGCCGACAGCGGGGCCGACGGCCCGTAGAACCGCCGGAGCCCGTACGCCAGCGGCAGGCCGACGAGCAGGCCGATGACGAACTCCTGGGCGAGCCGGGCGGGCGTCAGCGCCACCCCGCGGACGAACAGCCACAGGACCGCCAGCACGACGCCGGTGAACGGCCAGCGACGCATCAGTGCCCACCCCCGTTGGCGGCGGTGTGGGCGGCGTCGAACGTCGACGGGCCCACGGCGTGGACGTACGCCTGGGTGTCCAGCGCGGCGTGGGCCGCCGCCTCCGCGAAGCGGTAGACGGGGTCGAAGCCGACGCCGACGCCGAGGATCACCAGCGTCAGCGCCGCGACGATCAACAGCTGGCCGCGCAGGGCGGTGACCGACGCCCCGGCCGGGGCGGACTCCGCGTCGGCTTCGCCGCCGTCGGTCGCGGGTTCGCCGGGGACGATCCAGCGCCGCGGCAGCGCCACCCGGACGCGCTCGCCCGGCGGGCCCCAGAAGACCGCGTTCCAGGCCCGCGAGACGTAGGCGATGGTGAGGATGGCGCCCGCCAGGGCGACCCCGACCGCCAGCAGCGAGCTCGCAGTCCCGAGCGCGAACGCGCGGGCGACCACGCGGAAGACCAGCAGTTTGCCGAAGAAGCCCAGCAGCGGCGGGACGCCGATCAGCGAGAGCCCGCCGAGGAGGAAGCACGCCGACAGCGTCGGCGCCCGGGGCCCGACCCCGCCGAGGTCGGCGAAGCGGGTCGACCCGACCGCGTCCTTGACGGTTCCCGCGACCAGGAAGAGCATCCCCTTCGCGAGCCCGTGGTTCAGCGAGTAGACCAGCGCCGCGGCCACCCCGAGGACCCGCAGGTCGGGGACCGTCGCGGCGATCGCCAGCGGCAGGACGATGAACCCGACCTGGCCGATGCTCGAGTACGCCAGCAGCGACTCCAGGTCGGTCCGGCTCACGGCGCCGAGCCCGCCGAAGATGGCGCTCCCGGCGGCCATGACGAACATGATCGGCCCGAAGAACGCGAGGAAGGTCGCCTCGCCGGAGCCCGAGAACCCCGGCAGGCCGAGCGCGGGCAGGCTCGCCGCCGCGAAGACGGTGAAGTACAGCCGGACGATGGCGTAGATGCCCACCTTCTTGACGACGCCGGCCAGCACCGCCGTCACCGGCGCCGGGGCGGCCTGGTAGGCGTCGGGCACCCAGAACTGGAACGGGACGACCCCGGCCTTGATGGCGAAGACGGCGAACAGCAGCGCCGACAGCCCGAGCACGGGGACCGGGTCGACGCCGAACTGCTCGGGGGTGGCGAGCCGCCGGGCGATGTCGGCCATGTTGAGCGTGCCGGTCGTGGCGTAGATGCCGCCGATGGCCAGCAGCATCACCGCGCTGCCGGCGAGGTTGATGACGACGTAGCGCAGCGTCGCCCGCGTCTGGAGCGCGTTGCCGTAGAAGGCCACGAGGACGTAACTCGACATGAGCATCACCTCGAACCAGACGAAGAGGTTGAAGACGTCGCCGGTGAGGAACGCGCCGGTGACGCCGACCCACATGAAGTGGAACAGCGGGTGATAGGAGAGGCGCTGGCCGTACTCGCCGACGTACAGCACCGAGTACGCGAGCGCGGCGAGGCCGACGACCGCGGAGATGACGAGCACGAACGCCGACAGCGCGTCGGCGACGAGCACGATCCCGAACGGGGGCCGCCAGGCCGAGACCTGGTAGACGAGCGTTCGCGAGGGCGATCCCAGCGGCAGGACGGTGGCGCGGACGAGCGCCGCGACCGCCAGCGCGTAGCCGACGCCGCCGAGCAGGCTCACCGCCCGCTGGAGCCGACCGCGGGTGCGCGTCAGCAGCGTGAGGATCGCCGTCGACAGTGCGACCAGCAGCGGCGCGATGACGACGTGTGAGACGGACATTCAGCGTTCACCTCCGGAGACCAGCTGCCGCGTGTCGATGGTGCCGTGCTCCTCGTAGACGCGGTAGGTGAGCACCAGCACCAGCGCGGTCGTTCCGAACCCGATGACGATGGCGGTCAGCACCAGCGCCTGGACGAGCGGGTCGGTCGTCGGGCCCCCGTCGTGGCCGACGATGGGCGCCAGCCCCGAGAGCCCGCCCATCGTGATCAGGTAGACGTTCGCCGCCTGGCTGATGATGGTGATCCCCCAGACGACCCGGACGACATCCTTGCGCAGGACCAGGAAGGTCCCGATGGCGAACAGCGTCCCGAGGACCGCGGCGAGGACGACCTGGGTCATCGTTCCACCCCCCGCGGTCGAGGGGACCGCGGCGTCGTCCGTACCTCCTGCGGTCGAGAGGACCGCGGAGTCGACCCTACCTCCCGCAGTCGAGAGGATCGCAGAGTCATTCTGACCCCACCTCCCCGACGACCGTCAGTAAGGCGCCGACGACCACGAAGTAGACGCCGAGGTCGAACGCGAACGCGCTGGCGACCTCGAACTCGCCGTAGAGGGGGAGCCCCTCCAGGATCAACACCGCCTGGGTCATGAACGGGAACCCCGCGACGATGGACCCGAGGCCGCTGCCGGCGGCCAGGGCCAGGCCGACGGCGAACAGCCAGCGATACGCGCCGACGAGGCCGTGACCCTCCTCGGTGTCCTCGACGCGCATGCCGAGCACCTCCTGCTGGAGGTAGTCGAGCCCGAAGATGACGTAGATCAGGACGAACGCCGTCACCGTGAGGACGCCGCCGATGAAGCCACCGCCGGGGAGGTTGTGCCCCTGCAGCAGGAGCCCGACCGCCGTGACCAGGATGATCGGCGTCGCCACCCGGACGACCGTCCGGGGGATCACCGTGACGGTGTGTTCGAACTCGCCCACCGGGCCGGGGGCGGTCCAGACCTCGTCGCCCTTCGTGGGGGCGTCCGCCGTTCCGGCGTCGGGTGCTGCGCGCCGGTCGGCGGCTTCCTCGTCGCTCATTCGCGCTCACCCCGTCCACGCATGCCCAGCAGCGTGAGAATCGCCAGCGCCGCCATGGCGACGACGCTGATCTCCCCCATGGTGTCGAACCCACGGAAGTCGACCAGGATGACGTTGACGACGTTGTGGCCGCCGCCCCAGTCGAGGATCAGGCCGGCGTGGTGGCCCTCGGGGAGGTAGCCGCGGACCAGCAGGTACTCCTTGAGGTCCGGTGCCGGCGAGGCCGCCGTCGCAGACAGCACCGAGACGAAGACGGTCACCCCGACCAGCGCCGAGAGGGCGGCGTCGCGGATCCCCTTGGCGCGGTCGATGCTGCCGTAGAACGCCGGCAGCCGATCGAGCACGAGCAGGAAGATCACCAGCACGAGCGTCTCGATGACCAGCTGGGTGAGCGCCAGGTCGGGCGCGTCCGCCAGGATGTAGAAGATGGCGACCATGAAGCCCACGATCGAGAGGGTCAGCACGCCGGCGATGTGGCTCGGCGCGACCAGCACGGCGACCGCGCCGACGACCGCCACCAGCAGCACCAGGGCGATGGCGACGGTCATCCCCTCGGCGAACGCCAGCGCCGGCAGCGAGACCCCCGCGGCGAGGTAGCCGCCCAGCGCCAGCAGCGCGGTCGCGCCGAGCGTCCAGAAGGCGAAGGTCCGGAGCTGTTCGTTCTGGACGACCGGCGTCAGGACGTACCCCGAGCGGGTGAGCCCCCGGACGCCGCCGTCGTACCACCAGTTCGCCCGGACCGGCCCCCGGAGGAGGCGGTTGATCCCGGCGTGGAGACGGTCGTAGAAGGGGAACGTCACCGCGCCGAGCAGGATCGTCACCGCCGACATCGCCACCGGCGGCGAGAGGTGGGTCGGCAGCCCCGCGTGGACCGTGGCGTGCTCGACGCCGGCGGCGGTCGCGGCGAACACGTCGTTGACGATGAACCCCGTCGCCAGCGAGGGCCGGACGGAGATGACCGCCACCAGCACCGCCAGGACTGCCGGCGGCGCGAGCATCGCGACGGGCGGGCGGTGGACGTGGTGGTCCGCGACGTGTGCGGAGCGTTCGCCGAGGAACAGCCAGAGGAACCGGATCGAGTAGAGGAACGTGAACACCGAGCCGAAGACGGCGACGACCGGGAACAGCCAGACCAGCGTCGCCGCCGCGCCGTGGCCGTGGGCCGAGACGTGCGCCGCCGTCTCCCAGGCGGCGTCGAACAGCAGCTCCTTGGAGTAGAAGCCGTTGAACGGCGGGATCCCCGCCATCGAGAGCGAGGCGAGCGCGGCGATCACGGCGGTGATCGGCAGGTCGTGGCGCAGCCCCCGCAGGTCCTCGATCTTGCGGGTGCCGGCCTCGTGGGCGACGATGCCGGCGACCAGGAACAGCGTCGCCTTGAACGTCGCGTGGTTGAGGATGTGGAAGGCGCCGGTTTCGGCGCCGAGCTTCTCGGCGAAGCCGAAGCCGGCGACGATCAGCCCCAGGTGGGAGGCCGTCGAGTACGCCAGCAGCTCCTTGATGTCGGTCGCGGCGACCGCCAGGATGGCCGCGACGGTCATGGTCAGCAGCCCGAGGACCGCGAACAGCAGCGTCCACTCCGCCAGCAGGTTCGCCTCCTTGGGGACGTACAGCGGGCGGAACCGCCCGACGAGGTAGACGCCGGCTTTCACCATGGTCGCGGAGTGGAGGAACGCCGAGACGGGCGTGGGCGCCTCCATCGCGTTGGGGAGCCAGACGTGGAACGGCACCTGGGCGGACTTGGTCGCCGCCCCCATCGCGAGCAGGAGCAGGACCGGCAGGAGGAGGCCGGCCTGTTCGAGTCCCGTCCGGACGCTCTCGGCGTTCGAGAGGATCGATCCGGGCGTGCCCGCGAGCTGGAACGTCCCGGCGACGTCGCCCAGCAGGAGGAACCCCACGAGCATGAACAGCCCGCCGGCGACGGTGATCAGCATGGACTTGCGGGCGGCGTACTGGGAGTCGGCCTCCTCGGTGTAGTGGCCGATGAGTATGAACGACGAGAGGCTCGTGAACTCCCAGAAGAGGAACAGCGAGATCAGGTCCGCGGCGAGCGCGACGCCGAGCATCGATCCCATGAACGCCAGCAGGGTGGCGTAGTACTTCGACTGGCCCGGTTCGCCGTGCATGTAGCCGCCGGAGTAGGTGAGGATGAGGACGCCCACGCCGGAGGCGAGAAAGGCGATCAGCAGCGACAGTCCGTCGACGTAGAACGAGAGCGAGACGCCCAGCGAGGGGATCCACTCGAGGGTGACGGCCCCGTGGCTCCCGTACAGCGACGCGACCAGCCCGAAACAGGCCAGCGCGACCGCCGCGGCGTAGTAGGCCGTCCGTTCACCCAGGACCCGGTAGACCAGCGGCGTCGCCGCCGCGGCCGCGAAGGGGAGGAAGACGAGGGCGAGGACAGCAGCTGTCGATGGCACGTGCGATTTTGCGACGACGCGTGACTTAGGTGTTGTCAATCGCGTTCCGGGACCGCCCTCGCGGGGGCGAGGGCGGGCGCGCGAGGTGGTCGCTGGGGAGCTAATTCAGCGGGGTTCGAGTTCGACAGAAAGGGCTTTACCGCGACCAACCGGTGGTAGCACCAATGGGGGACGACGAGCAGCCAGTCGAGGGCATCCTCGACGCGCTCGGGGACGCGGAGGCGCGGCGGATCCTCGCCACGGTGAATCCCGAGCCGCTGTCGGCCAAGGAGATCGGCCAGCGACTCGATCTCTCGCTGCCGACCGTCTACCGCCGGCTCGACATGCTCGAGTCCCACGACCTCGTGGAGGCGCGGACGCTCGTCGCGGAGAACGGGAACCACTACAAGGTGTTCGAATGCACGTTCGAGAGCACGCTCATCACGCTGGAGGGGGAGGAGTTCACGGCCGAAGTCTCGCACAAGGAGGGGCTCCCCGAGCGGTTCTCCAGCCTGTGGGACGACATCCGAGACAACAGATGAGGAGACAATCATGACCGCAATCCAACCGATGTGGCTGCTGCTCACCCTGATGCGACTGATCCTGTTCGGGGTGGCGCTGGGGCTGACGCTCATCAGTTACCAGGCGTACGCGAACAAGAAGACCGAACGACTGAAGTACGCGTTCGTCGGGTTCGCGTTCGTCAGCATGGGGGTGGCCCTGTCGACGCTATTCACCCAGTACCGGATCGAGAGCCCGGCGCTGCAGATCCTCGAGACGATCCCGTTCATCGTCGGCTTCAGCATGCTCTACGTCTCGATGTACCGGTAGGCGACGCCGCCAGGATCGCCTGCCTGTGAGCGACGCCGTCTTCCCGTCCCGGTCGGTGCGAGACGTGCGTCCGCGTCCCACCCGGGGGCGCAAACCACCAGTTTTTATTCCCGACCTCCGGTACGGACAGCATGGACCAGTTGCGGCAGTCGCTGCTCGACGCGCCGATCATCGAGAAGGAAGGCTACCAGTACTTCGTCCACCCGATCAGCGACGGGGTCCCGATGCTGGAACCCCAGCTGCTGCGGGAGATCGTCATCCGGATCATCCGCAAGGCCGAACTGGAGAACGTCGACAAGATCGTCACGCCGGCGGCGATGGGCATCCACATCTCGACCGCGGTGTCGCTGATGACGGACATCCCGCTGGTGGTCATCCGCAAGCGACAGTACGGACTCGAGGGCGAGGTCTCGCTCTCCCAGCAGACGGGCTACTCCGAGAGCGAGATGTACATCAACGACGTCGGCGAGGGCGACCGCGTACTCGTCCTCGACGACGTGCTCTCGACCGGCGGAACGATGACCGCCATCCTCGACGCGCTGACCCACATCGGCGCGGACGTCGTCGACGTGGTCGCCGTCATCAAGAAGGCCGGCCCGAACAAGCTCGACGAGACCGACTACTCGGTCAAGACCCTCATCAACGTGGAGGTCGAGGACGGCGAGGTCGTGATTACGGACCCGCACGGTGACGGCTGAACCGAGCCGTCACCGATTACACACGGCGACGGCTGAACCGAGCCGTCACCGATTACACACGGCGACGACTGAACCGAGCCGTCCCCTATCGCACGACTGCGGTCGAACGACACCGTCACCACACGACTTTTCGGTCTGACTCCCGAACCAGTAGGTAGCCATGCCGTCCGCACTGTTCGTCGTCAGCGAGCAGGGGTACTGGGGCGAGGAATGCGTCGAGCCGCTCACGACGCTGGACGAGGCGGGGTTCGACCTCGTCGTGGCCACGCCGAGCGGGGACCCGCCGGTCGTCGACGAGCGCTCGATCGACCCCGACGAAGTCGGCGAGGAGACCGCCGAACGCGTCCGAGAGGTCCACGAGACCGACCCGCGGCTGAACGATCCCGAACCGATCGCCGCCGTCGAGGCCGCCGACTACGACGCGGTGGTCTTCCCCGGCGGCCACGGCACCGAGTGGGACGTCAACCAGGACCGCCACGCCCGGCGCCTCCTGCGCGACGCCGTCGGCGGCGACAGCGAGAAGGCGCTGGTGGTCTGTCACGCCGTCGGCATCCTCGGGTTCACCCGGACGGAGAGCGGCGAGTTCCTCGTCGACGGTCGGGACGTGACCGGCTTCCCGAACGAGTGGGAGGCGGGCATCGTCGACGAGAACGACGTGATGCCCGACGGTCGAAAGCTCCCCTACTGGGTGCAAGACGAGGTCGAGGCCGCCGGCGGGAACTGGGACGCCGAACTCGACGAGGGCGAGAGCGTCACCGTCGACGGGGATCTCATCACCGCGCGCGGGCCCGAGTCCTCCGCCGCGGCCGCCCGGACGCTCCTGTCGGAACTCGGGATCGAAGCCCCCGCCTGAGTCGGCACCGACGCATCCGTCCGCAGAGACGGACCGGCCCGAACTGGGGACTACTGCCGTGCTGTGGGCGAACTCGTTTCCGATGCATCCGTCTCGTCCGGCGAGAGCCGGAGTAGCGAGTTCTCGTCGACGTAGTAGACGTACGTCTGCGTGAAGTAGTCGGCGTGGACCTGGGTGGCCGTCCGCGTCGAGTTCTCGAGCTGGTTCCCGCCGGTGTTCGAGGAGCCCGTGCACTCGACGATCGCCCGGTAGCCGTCGCGGCGCTGCTCGACCGACTGGACGCTGCACTCCAGGGAGACGTCCGTGTGTTCGTTGTACCAGAGGCTGTTGTAGACGTAGCGGTACTCGTGGGTGTGGACGAACTCCCGGACCGACTCGCGGGTGAGGTCCGCGGGACGGGCGGGACGGGACTTCGGCCCCTCGGGGAACTCGACCGTGCGGTTCGGGTACGGCGTCCCGGGCGGCGTATCCGTGGTCGTCCCGGCAGGCTCGGTCGTCGTGTCCGGATCGTCAGTCGGCGGCGACGACGGGTTCGACTGGGCGATGCAGCCGGTCAGCGAGAGCAGACCGGCGGCGGCGCTGGCGCGGAGGAGGGCGCGTCGCGAACGGGGCATGGTCGGTCGTTGCGACGCCGGCGGTAAGTGCTTTGTCCGAGGGGGCGAGGCGGTCCGGTCGATCAGTCGACCGTGAACAACGGTTCCTCGATCCGCTCGCTCTTGCACTCGGGACAGCGGGAGGGGTAGTTGAGCGGGTCGTCGAAGCCGTCGAAGCCGCACGCCCGGCACTCCGGCGGCGCCACGAGGAACTGTTCGTCGCCGTCGGCGCCGCGGATCGAGCGGGCGACGTGTTCGAGCTGGTCGTAGACCACCGGCGTCGGCTGGCCCACGCGCTCCGAGAGCTGACTCGCGGTGAGGGGCTCCGCGCGGAGCGCGTCGGCGATGCGCTGGCGGGCCGTCGCCTCGTCGTTCATGGCCCCCGTAGGCTCCCCCGGGCCAAACCGGTTTCGCCCCCGCGCGTCGGGCGCGCTGCCCAATGGGAAAAGCACTTGCCCCCGTAGCGGATTCGTGCGAGCATGAAGGCAGTCGTTCTCGCTGGGGGGTACGCCACGCGGCTCTGGCCGATCACCCGCCATCGCCCGAAGATGTTCCTCCCGGTCGGTGACGAGACCGTCATCGACACGATCTTCTCCGATCTCGAGGCCGACGACCGCATCGACGAGGTGTTCGTCTCCACGAACGAGCGCTTCGCCACCGAGTTCGAGGAGTACCTCGCCGACAGCGAGTTCGAGAAGCCGACCGTCTCGGTCGAGGAGACGACCGCGGAGTCCGAGAAGTTCGGCGTCGTCGGCGCGCTCGCCCAGCTGATCGACCGGGAGGGCGTCGCGGACGACCTCGTGGTCGTCGCCGGCGACAACCTCATCTCCTTCGACGTCGGCGAGTTCGTCGACTTCTTCGAGGCCAAGGGGACCGCCGCGATCGCGGCCTACGACGTCGGCTCCCGCGAGCGCGCGAAGTCGTACGGCCTGGTGCAGCTCGAGGGCGACCGCGTCGTCGACTTCCAGGAGAAACCCGACGACCCCCAGAGCACGCTCGTTTCCATCGCCACCTACGCGTTCCCGGCGGCCGTGCTGCCGCTGTTCGAACAGTACCTCGACTCAGGCGAGAACCCCGACGAGCCCGGCTGGTTCATCCAGTGGCTCCAGCAGCGACGCGACGTCCACGCGTTCACCTTCGACGGCGCCTGGTTCGACATCGGGACTCCCGAGAGCTACCTCGACGCCGTCGCGTGGTACCTCGGCGGCGAGAACCGGATCGCCGACGACGCGACGATCGAGAACACGGTCCTCGGGGAGAACGTCCACGTGATGGCCGGCGCGACCGTGGTCGACTCCACGCTGGACCAGACGGTCGTCTTCCCCGAGGCGTCCATCCACGAGTCGGACATCCGTCGGTCGATCATCGACCGCGAGACCGACATCCACAACCTCGACCTGGCGGACGCGCTCATCGGCGCCCACTCGCAGATCTCGAACGGCGCGTAGTCTCCGCACAACGACCGTGATAGATTTAAGTGGGAGTAGCCACATCATCCAGCCATGGGCACTGCTACCAAGGGGCATCGACGGGCAGCGGCGACGGCGGACGAGGGCGAACAGCCAGAGATGGGGCTGTTCCTGCGGTTCCTGCAGGCGCTCGCCCCGCCGGACGAGTGGGTCGCGGCCCACTCGCACCGGGACTGAGCCAATCCGCCGCCGGGAGGCCACGACGACCCTTCCTCAGCCGAGCCTGGCGTCCGTGACGCGAATGCGCCCGCGCGTTCCGTCCCACTCCGTCTCGTAGGCCAGCTCGATCGGGCGATCCATGTGTGGCCCGTCGGTGACGAGCGTCTCGAACTCGCCGCCCTCGCCGAGCAGGTGGACGCCGTAGCGGTCGTTGAGCTCTTCCAAGTCCGCGAGCGCGGCGGCGTCGAGCGTCCGACCGAGCCACGACTCGTCGAGTCCCGCGGCGGCGACCTGGACGACGGTGATCTCGAAGCCCGCCGCCAGCATGTCCTCGGCCAGCGTCCGCGGGTCGCGCTGCCACAGGGGCGCGAACAGGCCGACCCCGAGGCGGTCGCACATGGCTTCGATGCGCGAGGTCTGGTACTCGCTCTCGACGGCGCCGGCGGTCACACCCGCGAGGTCGACCTCCGTGGCGAGGTCCCGCAGGGCCGCCTCGAGCGGTTCGACCTCTGCGTCGCCCTGCGTCGCCGAGTCCTCGGCCTCCCCCGCGCGGAGGTCGCCGGGCTCGACCTCCACCAGCGGGACGCCGATGCTCTCGGCGGCGAGTCCCGCGAGCCGGGTCTCCGGGACGTGGTACATGTAGGAGTCGCCTCCGGGGTGGACCGTCAGGAGTCGCGCCACGTCGAGGCCCTCCTCCAGCGCCCGGTACAGCGCCCACGAGGAGTCCTTACCGCCCGAGAAGAGGCTCACCCACGCGCCATCGTCGGTCATCGACGGCCGTAGGCGAGGGAGAGATTTACGGGCTCCGGTCTCGCCGTCGGCGCGTCCGCGAACCGGACGGTGTAGCGAACAGGCGACGCGTCGCTACCGCGGGACGGCGCGTCGCGCACCCGCACCTCGTCCCGGGGTGAGAGTCAGTACACGCGCGGGAGTGGCCGCGCGTTCGTATTTAAAAACTGGCCGCGCCCTCGGCGAATCCTCGTCGCGTTCGACGGCCGGGCGCGACACTCAGTCGGCGATCACATGTAGCCGAGGTCGCGCAGGCGCTCCATCAG
>JBDGUA010000036.1:2994-31355 GCA_042216345.1 Haloferacaceae archaeon | reverse complement strand
GCAGCGGCTCCTCGTCGAACACGTCGACGCCGGCCCCGCGGAGTCGCCCCGACTCGCGGCGCAGCGTGCCGTCTGGGATCCGGAACACCTGGTAGGCGGTGCGCAGCCCGAACTTCACGCCGACGCCCCAGGTCTCCCCGCGCTCGCGGTCGCGCCGCAGGTGCGCGACGACGTGGTGGACGCTCGCGCCGGAGAAGTCGGCGTGGCCGGTCGTCTCCAGGGTGGTCGGGTCGAAGGCGACCCCGCGCGGGGTCTCGGTGAGCGCGACGTACGTCCCGTCGAGGCGGGCGACGTGGACGTTGGCGTTGTCGCTGTTCTGGGCGCCCAGCAGTTGACGGAGCCGCGAGAGCCGCCCGCCGCCGTCGTCGGTCGCGAACGCCGACCAGGACTCGCCGCGCTGGGCGGCGGCGTAGGCGTCCGAGCGCAGGAAGCGGTTGGTGTAGGTCACCGTGCCGTCGTCGAACCCGAACCGGTGCAGCATCGCCAGCCCGTCGAACCAGTGGGCGACGCGGTCCTCGTCCCCGCCCTCGAAGTCCGCGGGCCCGTTTCTGAGCAGCGCCCCGTCGAGCCACGCGGGCACCTCCCCCTCGGCGGGGAGGACGACGTCGGATCGCTCCTCAGTCAGCGAACGGAACCCCGCGTCGATGCCGGTCATGGTCGTCACACACACTGGAGCAAGATAGGCGCATCGCCGGTCCGGCCCACCGCGACGCAGTCTGCCAGTCGTCCCGTCGCCTACCCGAGGCGCTCCGCGAGCAGGTCGCGGGCCTCCGCGACGGTCAGCGGCGCCTCGGCGACGTCGAGCCCCTCGAACAGCCGGACGACCGCCGGGGGCTGGAGCCCGTTCTCGCGCAGGCGGTCGGCGTCGGTCAGGACCTCGCGCACGTCGCCCGCGGCGGCGACGGTTCCGTCGGGACCGACGACGATCACCCGGTCGGCGATCCGCGGCACCAGTTCGAGGTCCGGCGTGAACGTCACGACGGTCCGGCCCCTCGCGTGGAGGTCGTCGAGGAGTTCGAGGACGCGCGCCCGGCCCTCGCCGTCGACGGCGCTGGTGGGCTCGTCCAGCAGGAGGACCTCGGGGTCGAACGCGAGGACGCTCGCGAGCGCCGCCCGCTGTTTCTCCCCGCCGGAGAGGCGGAACGGCGGTCGGTCGAGCAGGTCGGTCAGCCCGAGGGTCTCGGCCAGCCGGTCGATGCGCGCGGCGGCCTCCTCGCGGGGCACGCCGAGCTGTGCGGGGCCGTACTCGACGTCCTCCCGCACGGTCGTGTTGAACAGGTAGTCGTCGGGGTCCTGCAGCAGCACGCCCAGCCGGGCCCTGACCGCCTCGGGGTCGGTCGTCTCCCCGAAGTAGGTGACCGAGCCGCTGGTCGGCTCGACGAGGCCGCCGAGCAGTTGCTGGAGCGTGCTCTTGCCCGATCCGTTCGGGCCGACGACGGCGACGCGCTCGCCCGCCCGCAGGGTCACGTCGACCCCGTCCAGGCCGACGGTGCCGTCGGGGTACTCGTAGCGGAGGCCCGCCGCCTCGATCACGGGGTCGCCGGGCTCGTCGGCGGCCCGTCCGGCCGCGTCACTCAGAGGCCCCATCGGATCACCACCGAGGTCGCGACCGCGACCGCCGCCAGCCCGCCGAGCGCGACGTCGCCGTGGTCGAGCGACCGCGAGCGCCGGTAGGGGGCCGGCGGGCGAGCGCCGCCGCGAGCGCGCATCCCGCGACCGACGCGTTCGCCTCGCTCGAGCGACCGCAGCAGGAACGTCCCGGCGAGTCGGCGGGCGTCGCGCCACTCCGCGCGGAGCCCGTCGCCGCCGGTCGTGCGGCTGTTGCGCGCCAGCAGCAGCCGCCTGAGTTCGTCGAAGAACAGGAACAGGTAGCGGTAGGTGACCGCGACGACCCACACCAGCGGCGTCGGGACGCCCAGCCCACGCATCGCCGCGACGACCGACGAGAACGGCGTCGTCAGCACCAGCAGCGACAGCAGTGCGACGCTCACGCCGACGCGGAGCGTGAACAGCAGGACGTACGCCACCCCCGCCCCCGTGACGCGCAGCCCGAGGGCAGCCACGACCGTCTCGCCCGGCTGGAGGACCGCCTGGGGCGCCACGACCAGCAGCGTCGCGGCGGGCACGAACGTCGAACGCGCGAGCAGCGTCCGCAGCGGGACCGACGAGAGCAGCGCCAGTCCGACCACGATCGCGCCCATCGCCACCAGGACGGCGACCGAGCGCGTCAGCATCGCCGCGACGACGAGCGCGGTGATCGAAACCAGCTTCGCGCGGGGGTCGCGGGCCTGGAGGAAGCCCTCGCTCGCCGCGGTCCGCTCGACGACGAAGAACGCCCGCAGCAGCGACGCGACGCGCTCGGCGGAGTCCGCGAGCGCGCCCGTCATCGACGCGGGGACCGCGGGAAAGCCACGCGTCGGATCACTCCTCCAGCAGGCGCCCCGCGCCGAGGGCGACGGCGAGCGTCAACCCGATGCCGAGCAGCGCCGAGACGAACGTGCCCGCAGCGCCCCCGAGGGCGGGGACGCTGTAGCCGGGGAACAGGCCGTGGGCGCCGTCGCCGGCGTGCTGGGCGGCGCCGGTCATCTCGGCGGCGACGTCGATGGGTTCGGCGTAGCCCACCGCGCCCGCGGCCCAGCCGAACACCGGCGCCAGCAGGGCCAGGACCAGCACGGCCCCGAGGGCCTTCTGCGCCCACCGACGCCGGAGGAGCGTCGCGGTCACGCCACCACCTCTGGAGTGGCAGCGTCGTCCCCCTCGCGCCCGAGCACGAGGTCGGGGCGGAGGTCCACCACGTAGCCGTACACGGCGGCGGTGATCGCGCCCTCGATCAGCCCCAGCAGCGCGTGGCCCGCGCCCATCACTGCGACCGTCGTCGTGACGTCGTAGGCGAACGCCGAGGAGAGCCCCAGCCCCACGCCGAGGACGGTCGCCGAGACGGCGATCGCGACCCTGCCGGCGACGAACGCCGCGCCGGTCTCGTGGACGCCACGGAGCCCGCGGAAGACCGCGTAGCCGACCACGACGTCCAGCACTGCCATCGGGAAGAGGTTCGCGCCGAGGGCGACGACGCCGCCGTCGCCGAAGACGAGCGCCTGGATCGTCACGACAGCGGTCATGGCCAGGATGCCCAGGGAGGGTCCGAGCAGGATGCCCGCGAATGCGCCGCCGACGAAGTGGGCGCTCGTCCCGCCCGGGATCGGCCAGTTGAGCATCTGTGCGGCGAAGATTCCCGCAGCGACGACGCCGAGCAACGGGGTCCGCTCGTCGCCGAGTTCGCCGCGCGCCCGCCGCGTCGCGATTCCGATCGAGACCAGTGCCGCAAGCCAGAACGCGCCGGCCACCCAGAGGTCGAGGTAGCCGTCAGGTACGTGCATCGTTATCAGTCGGTCCGAGTGTGCAGCCCATAATAATACTTTCTATCGATACAGTAATACTGGATGCGGGGGCGGTCCCTCCGGAGTAACATTCATCCCTCCGACGCGCCGACTACCCCCAATGACCGAGGACATCGAGCGGATGAGCGTGACCCTGCCGTCGGGGCTGCTCGCGGAACTCGAGCAGGTCGTCGACGGCGAGGCCTACGCCAGTCGCTCGGAGGCGACGCGGGACGCGCTCCGGTCGTTCCTGACGGACTACCGCCGCGAGAACGACCTCGCGGGCGTCCAGCGCGGCGCCGTCGTCGTCATGTACGACCACGACGTCAGCGGCGTCAACGACGAGATCCTGGATCTCCAGCACGAGCACCCCGACACGATCGTCGCGACCCAGCACGTCCACCTCTCGGGACACCTCTGCATGGAGACGCTGGTCGTCGACGGCCCCGGACAGGACATCGAAGCGTTGCTGGACGCGCTCCGACCGCTCAAGGGCGTCCACCAGGTCCGACTGGCGGTCGTCGAAGCCGAGTGAGGGTCCGGCTGGCGGTCGTCGAAGCCGAACCCGGGACCCGAGACGGACGGGACGATCAGTTCGATCCGAGGGGGTCGACCCGCTCCTCCTCTTTCCACTCGCCGAGTTCCTTCGGGTCGAGGTGGACGAACACGTCGTCGACCTCGTCGATGGCGCGGACCGACTCGATCACGGCGACCTCGATGTCGTGGGCCTCCGCCAGCGTCAGGTCCTCCTCGACCTCGATGTGGAGGCTCACGTCGATCTCGGGGCCGACGTAGTGGGCGATGACGTCGTGGGCGCCCTCGACGTCGGGGTGGGCCAGCGCCCGGCGGACGATCTCCGCGCGGAGGTCCTCGGGCGGGGCGGCGCCGACGAGGTAGTTGACGTTGTCGCGGACGATCTCGTAGCCCGTGTAGAGGATGCCGACCGCGACGACCATCGCCGCCGCCGGGTCCAGCACCGGGTAGCCCGCGGCGGCCCCGAGCACGCCGAGCAGCGCCGCCGCCGCGGTCAGGATGTCGGTGCGGTTGTCCAGGGCGGTCGCGACGATGGCCGGCGAGCGGTACTCCTTCCCGACCCGCAGGCAGTAGCGGTAGAGGCCGTACTTCAGGACGCCCGTTCCGGCCAGCACGGCCACCGCCGGGGCGCCGGCCGAGACGGCCACGTCGCCCGAGAGGATCGACGTCGCCGACTGCCAGAGGACCAGCAGCCCGGCGACGAAGACGCCCGCGGCGACGACCAGCGAGACGAACGGCTCGATCCGCTCGTGGCCGTGGGGGTGCTCGAAGTCCGGCGGCTGGGTCGTCACGTAGAGCCCGGCCAGGACCACGACCGAGTAGGCGCTGTCGGCGAGGCTGTTGATCGCCTCCGACCCGACCGCCAGGCTCCCGGTCAGGTACCAGATCGACGCCTTCGCCGCGACGAGCAGCAGGTTCGCCGCCAGCACGAGGACCCCGACCCGCCTGACGACGCGCCGCCGTTCCATGGCGGGGAGTCAGCCGTCTCACACTAAGAGACTTCGGGTCCGGGGGGGTGGAGGTCGGTGGGTGGAGGTCGGGGGGTGGATATCGGGAGGCCGAGGACCCGCCGGGCGGGATTCCCTGTAGTCGGGGCCCCGCCAGTCCGGTGGCCACGCTCACTCGAAGCGCGAGAGGACGGGGATCTCCGCGACGGTCTCGGCGTCGAGCGCCTCGGGGTCGATCCCGCGCGGGCGCTCGTACGGCGTCTCGGTCCGGAGCAACCGCTCCGGCGTGGCGACCAGATCCATCGGCACGTCGTGGGGCTCGGGGGCGACGCGGTCGTCGGCGACGACCTGGCGCTCGTGGACCGTCGTGGCGACCGCGGTCCAGTCCCCGACCGCGTCCAGTTCCCGCAGGACCGCGAACTCCAGGTCGCTGTAGCCCTCGCCCTTGCCGACCCGGGCGCCAGACTCGGTGACGGCGACGCTCCCGGAGACGATCAGGTCGACCCGCGGCACGTCCTCGGGGGCGACCGGCTCTGCGTAGCGGTCCATCTTCGAGACGGTGGCGGCGGCGTCGGTGTCGTCGATCTCGGCGGGGTCGAGCCGGCGGAACGGGCGCTCGTCGCGCAACCGCGGCGCCGCCATGTAGACGGTCTTGCCCTCGCGCAGCGCCCGCCGGCGGACCGGCAACTGCGGCGCGTCGGGGTTGGCCTTCAGCACCTCGGCGGCGGCCCACTCGGGCGTCTCGGCGAGGCGGTCGGCGGCCTCCGCCGCGCCGGCGACGTTGGGGATGCGCCCGTGGGGCGGGAACGGGAACCGCGCCGTGCCCGACGACTCGAGGTCGTCCCAGATCTCCTCGCGGAGGGCCTGTTTGTCCATGCGGGCCCGTGTGCTTCGACAGCCTTAATCGCTCCCCGTCGGTCGCTCCGAACGATGCGCCGGACAGTCGGTCGACTCGCGATGGGCGTCGTCGGGGGCGTCTCGCTGTTCGTCTACGTCGCGGCGGCGGTGGCCCTCTACTCGCTGTTCCGCGCAGCCTGGGCCGACCGCCCCTCCGCGACGACGGTGGTGGTCGGCCTCGTCGCGATCACACTCGCGGTGGGGTATCTGACATACCGCGGCGGCTCGGCGCGCCTGCTCGCGGAGGCCGGCGGCCGGGAACTCGTCCCCAGCGACGCCCCGCGGCTGTTCGCCCGCCTGGACCGCGTCTGCGAGCGCATGGGCATCGAGCGCCCGCCGCTGCTGGTCGCGGACCTGGGCGAGCCCAACGCCTTCGCGGTCGGCGACGTCCGCGAGGGGGCCGTCGTCGTCGACGAGGCCCTCCTGCGGATGCTCTCGCTCGACGAGTTCGTGGCCGTCGTCGCCCACGAGTACGGCCACCTGCAGGCCCGCGACGGGCTCGTGCAGGTGCTGGCCACCACCGCCCTGCAGACGGTCGTGACGCTGTTGATGGTCGCGCTGCTGCCGGTCGTGCTGGTCATCACCGGCGCCGCCAAGGCGGTCGCGTGGACGCGGGGCACCCCCGCCGCCTGGACCGAGACCACCGCCGGTCGGCTCCGCGGCCTCGTCTTCGGACTCGTCATGGTCGCCCCGACGGTCGTCACGCTGGTGCTGCTCGCCCACTCGCGGCGCCGGGAGTACGCCGCCGACGACCGGGCCGCCGCGGTGACGGGCGACCCCAGGGCGCTCGCACGGGCCCTCCGCCGCATCGACGACGCGGCCCGCGAGGAACTCCTGCTGCGCGGGGCGCTCCTGGGCGACCCCGACGCCCACCCCGTGTTGCGGCTGCTGGCGACCCACCCGGCGATCGAGCGCCGGGTCCAGCGCCTCGAACGGATGGCCGGGTCGCCGCAGTCCCGGTCGGGGTGAGCCCCTGTGCGGCCCCGGCGTCCGCCCCGTCGCCGGCGGACGGCCCGACGGCTCACGACGCGCTTAACCGTCGGAACGGCCTACGGCGGGTATGTTCGAGAGCCGACCGGACCGCGACGCCGAGGTGGTGTTTCTCGGGCGGTCGAACGTGGGCAAGTCCACGCTGATGCGCGAGCTCACGGGCCACGACTTCTCCACCGGCGGCAAGCCGGGCGTGACTCGCGAGCCCAACTACTTCGACTGGCCCAGCCAGGACTTCATGTTCACCGACCTCCCCGGCTTCGGCTTCATGTCGGGCGTCCCGGAGGAGCGCCGCGAGCAGATCAAGACCGACGTGGTCCGCTACCTTGAGGACAACGCCGAGCACCTGGTGGCGGCGGTGCTGGTCCTCGACGGCAAGGCCGCCGTCGACATCATCGACCGCCACTCCGGCGAGGACGAGATCCCCCACGTCGTCGAGCTGTTCTACTTCCTGCAGGAGCTCGACGTGCCGGCGGTCGTCGCCGTCAACAAGATGGACAAGGTCCCCGACCGCGACGAGCGGCTGAACGAGATCTGCGACCGCCTCGGCCTGCTGCCGCCCTGGAAGCAGTGGCAGGACACGGTCGCCCCCATCGTCGCCAAGCAGGGGAGCATCGACTCGCTGAAGGCGGCGCTACGGGACCGGTTCCACGAGCAGAAGCGCGACGACCTGCTCCAGTTCGTCAAGTAGTGGGCGGCTCGGAAGTGTGAGCGTCGTCACAAGGGGCTCGGTGGGGGTAACCCTCGTCACCGCCGCCCAGTGGTCGTAGACGGGCCGCGCGTTTTACTTGTGTGGTTCCGGTCGTGGCGTCGGTCCGAGACCGCCAGCACACAGCGCGTTGTCGATGACGGGAGGCTTATGTGGGTTGAACGCATAGGCCGCGACAGTCAATGGCAACCTCATCGAATCCGGCGCTCAGCAACCTCAAGTCGCTCCTCATCGCGAAAGTCGTCATCGTCCTGGTCGGCCTCTCGATGGTCGGCTTCATGCTCGGCAACGCCAAGCTCTACCCCCCGTGGACGGTCGTCATGATCGGCGCCGTCACCGTCTTCACCGGCCTCTCGGTGTTCCGCGACTTCAAGGGCTGAACCCGCCGGCGCGACGACGAACCGCTCCGTCGGGCCGCCCCGCCCGCCCCACTCGACGAACCGTCATTCCCACTCCGCGGGCACCCGCTGGCGGTCGGCGACCCCGCCGACCTCGCCGGCG
This sequence comes from Haloferacaceae archaeon, assembly GCA_042216345.1. Taxonomy (GTDB): domain Archaea; phylum Halobacteriota; class Halobacteria; order Halobacteriales; family Haloferacaceae; genus JBDGUA01. The sequence continues at coordinate 23,400 of JBDGUA010000036.1, read as the reverse complement.
TCCAACACCCCGACCTCGGTGACCACGACGTCCACGCAGTCGGCCGGCGTCCGGTCGAACAGGGGGTTCCACACCGCGACGCCCGCCGGCGCCGGGAGGTGCCCGCCCGGTCCCGACGCCTCGTGGACCGTCGCGTCCGGGCTGATCTTGTCCCGCGCGGCCACCGCGTAGACGGGGACGCCCGCGCGGGCCGCCGCGAGCGCCAGCGCGCGCGTGCCGACCTTGTTGACGACGCTCCCGTCGGGCAGGACCGTGTCGGCGCCGACCAGCACGGCGTCGGGGGTCGGCGTCCCCGCCGCCGCGTCGAAGGCCCACGCCAGCGCCGCGTCGGTCGTCAGCGTCACCGCCAGCCCCGCTGTCGCCAACTGCTCGGCCACGTCGGCGCCCTCGCCGGCGGGCCGGGACTCGCCGATCAGGACCCGCGGTCGGGCGGCCAGCAGCGCCTCGGTGACCGTCCCCGAGCGCGAGAGCGTCGCCACCAGCGGACTGTCGTCGCCGTCGCGGAGTCCGTCGATCACGTCGGCGGCCGTCGCCGCGGCCCGTTCGTCGGCGTCGACGGCGGCCCGCAGCGTCGCCTGGGCGCTCTCGACCACCGCGGCGGGCGTCCCGGGTGGACTCTCGAGCCCGCCCGGCGTCGCGCCCTCGCCGGGGTCCACGTTCTCGACGTCGCCGCCGGCGACCGCCATCGCGCGGTTGACCCGATTGGCCACCGCGGCCATGCCCGGGCGGGCCGCGAGCAGGTCGCGGGCCACCTCGGCGACGGCGTCCCAGTCGCCCTCGCCTTCCGCCCCGGCGACGGCGGCCTCGTCGCGCAGCACCTCCAGGGCGCGGAGGGAGAGCCACGCGGAGCCGTGGGTCTTGTCGGCGGCGACGGTCTCGACGCTCGGGGCGACGCGGCGGTAGGCCGCCCACAGCGCCGGGACGGTCTCGCGCTCGCGCATCGCGGGCGCCGGGAGCCACGCCCACTCGGCGAGTTCCTCGTTCGGCTCGACCGCCCGCGTCGCCACGTCGAACAGGAACGGGTGGACGGTCCACTCGCGCTCGCCGTCCACGACGTCCACCGGCTCGCCCCGGCGCACCAGCGTCGCCTCCGCCACGCCGACCTCCTCGCGGAGTTCCCGGCGGGCGTCTTCGAGGGGGTCGTCGGTCCCCGGTTCGACGTAGCCCGAGACGCCGCCCCACAGGCCCGCGTAGGTGCCGACCGCGTCGCTGCGGCGGACCAGCAGGAGCTCGCCACCGTTCCGGAGGAACGCCGTGACCACGTCCGTCATGGGTGGCTCTGGGGTCGACAGCGACAAAACGGCTTTCCCGATGGGTTCGTACTGTCGACCATGGAAGTGGCGATCATCAGCGACACGCACGTCCCCTCGCGGTCGCCGGGGATCCCCCCGTGGGTGCGCGAACGCGTCGGCGCCGCCGACCACACCATCCACGCCGGCGACTTCGACTCCGCGGCGGCGCTCGAGACCGTCACGGAACTCGCCGACGGCGACCTCACCGCCGTCGCCGGCAACATGGACCGCCTCGACCTCCCGGAGACGGCCCGGGTCGTCCTCGGCGGCGTGGAGTTCGTCGTCCACCACGGCACCGGCGACCTGGCGGGCTACCGCGAGCGCGTCGTCGAGGCGGTCCGGTCGGCCCGGAACCGCGAGGGCGCCGTCGGCGTCTGCGGCCACACCCACGAACACACCGACGAGGTCGTCCGGGGCGTCCGCCTGCTCAACCCGGGCAGCGCCACCGGCGCCGACCCGGCGGAGGCCGCGACGATGATGACCGCCCGGGTCGGCGACGGGCGTCTGGACGTGACGCTCCACCGGGAGTGAACGGCGGGTGAGAGGCTCACTGGCGGACGGGGGCCTCTGGTGGAGGGCTCACTCGTGGTCGGGGCGGCGTTCGGAGAGGACCTCGTCGATCGCGTCGAGCAGTTCCCGCCGGTCGATCGGCTTCTGGAGGTACATGTCGACGTCCCCCTCGTGGAGGTAGGTGTCGGGTTCGTACGCCGAGATCACGATGGTCGGTACGTCGTGGCCCAGGTCCCGCATCCGCTCGATGACCTCCTCACCGGCCAGTTCGGGCATGCGGCGGTCGCAGAGGAAGAGCTCCACCGAGGAGTCGATCGCCTCGATGGCGGCCTCGCCGTCGGCGACGGCCTCGACTTCGAAGTCGCGATAGCCGGTGAGCCAGGTCTGTAGTGCCTCCAGAAACTGCCGATCGTCGTCCGCGATGAGGATCCGCCTGGCGGCGTCCGGACCGGTCATACTCGTCAATCCGAGTGCCGCGGTATAGCAGTTCGGGTGTGCGATGGCCGGTTCCGGAAACGCACTCAGGGCGCGGCTACCGCTCCGTCGCCGCCGCGCCCCGTCGCTGCCGCCCCACCGCCTCGTCGCTCCCGCCCCACCGCCCCCGCCGCGCCGCCGTCAGACCGACCCCGGTCCCTTTCTCCAGTAGCGGCGGTCTTTTACCCGCCCTCGCGCAACGACCACCATGAACCTGTTCGCCGTTCCGGACCTCCCAGAGATCCGCGAGGGCGACGACCTCGCGGCGCTGATCGACGACGCCGTCGACCTCCGGTCCGGCGACGTCGTCTGCGTCGCCTCCACCGTCGTCTCGAAGGCGGAGGGACGCACCCGCGACCTGGCGGCGTTCCCGGCGGGGCCGCGGGCCCGGGAGATCGCTGCCGACCTGGCGGCCGCCACGGGCGAGGAGAAGGACCCCCGGTTCGCCCAGGCGGTGCTGGAGGAGGCGACCGAGGTGATCCTCGAGGCGCCGTTCCTGCTCACCGAGTCGCGGTTCGGCCACGTCGGCGTCAACGCCGGCATCGACCGCTCGAACGTCGCCGACGGGGACCTGCTGCTCCTGCCCGAGCGCCCCAGCGAGAGCGCCGAGCGACTGCGCCGGGACCTCCCGGCGGACCGCGTCGTCGTCACCGACACCTGCGGGCGCCCCTTCCGCCACGGCCAGCGCGGCGTCGCCATCGGCTGGGCCGGCCTGCCGGCCTCCCGCGACTGGCGCGGCGAGCGCGACCGCGAGGGCCGGGAGATGGGCGCGACCGTCGAGAACGTGATCGACGAACTGGCCGCCGCCGCCAACCTGGTCGCCGGCGAGGGCGACGGCGGGACGCCCGTGGTGGTCGTCCGGGACTTCGAGTTCGGCGACCACGCCGGCAGCGACAACCACTTCCGCGAGGTCGACGGCGACCTCGTCCGCCGCGCGCTGCGCGAGTGGTCCTGGGACGCGGACGGTGCGGCCCGGGCGTCGACCCGCGGGGATCGGGACGCGGACGGTGACGGGGGTTCGAACTGATGCTCGGGATCGAACTCACCCCCGAGCACCCGCTCGACCGGGTGGCCGACCTCGGCGTCGCCGCCGAGCGGGCCGGCTACGACACGGTGTTCACCACCTGCCACTACAACAACCGCGACCCCTTCGCCGCGCTGACCCGCATCGCCGCCGAGACCGAGGAGATCAGGCTGGGGCCGGGCGTGGCCAACCCCGCCGAGATCCACCCCGTGACCCTGGCGAGCAAGGTGGCCACCGTCGACGAAGCCAGCGGGGGCCGGGGGGTGTTCGGCATCGGGCCGGGTGACCCCACGACCCTTCGCAACCTCGGACTGGCGGGCGAGCGCGGCCTCCGACCGGTGCTGGAGGCGATGACCACCGCCCGGGACCTCTGGGCCGGCGAGCGCGTCAGCCACGACGGCACCTTCGAGGCCCACGACGCCGGCCTCAACTTCGAGCCGCCGGGCGAACTCCCCGTCTACGTCGGCGGCGAGGGCCCGCACATGTGCCGGATGGCGGGCAAGCACGCCGACGGCCTGCTGTTCAACGGCGCCCACCCCGACGACGTGGCCTGGGCGCGCGAGCGCGTGGAGGAGGGGCTGGCCGACCGCCCCGACCGCTACCGCGACGCCGGGGCGTTCGACTTCGTGGCCTACGCGAGCGTCAGCGTCGCCGCGGACCGCGAGGCCGCCCGCGAGGCCGCCCGCCCGCCGGTCGCGTTCATCGCCGCCGGGGCGGCGCCGCCGGTGCTCTCCCGACACGGACTGGACGCCGACCGCGCCGAGCGCATCGGCGACCGCCTCGGCGCCGGGGAGTTCTCGGCGGCGTTCGACCTCGTGACCCCGGCGATGGTCGACGCCTTCAGCGTCGCCGGCACGGTCGAAGACGTCGCTGCGCGGATGGAAGCGGTGCTAGAACACGCCGACAGTTTCGTCGTCGGGGCGCCCGTCGGCCCCGACCTGGACGAGTCGATCGACCTCGCTAGTGCTGCCCACCGGCGGGCGACGCGATAGCGCCGCCGAGCCACTCCGCGAGGGCGCCCAGGCTCAGGTAGAGCATGACCAGGCTGGCGCCGCCGACGAAGACCGCGCCGACGATCAGCAGGATCGCGGACAGGGGGCTCGACAGCAACACGTCGAAGACGAACGTGGCGATCAACTGGGCGATGCTCGCGAGCAACGTGACGATGAACTCGACGACCGTGACCATGCGACGGGGTTAGACTGCCGGGTATTTGTGTGTTCATATACCGTCGGCCCGCCCCGCGGGACGGACCCCGTACGGCTAAGCGTCCGGCCCCCCTCGGACCGACCATGACCGGCGACCGCACGCTGGACGACTTCCTCGGCGACGCCGGAGCCTCGCCCGAGGAGGACGACGAGGAGGCCGCGGGCGACGAGGAGGGTGCCGCCGGCATCGACGACAGCGACGGCGAGGCCGACGGCGACGATGACGCCGACAACGGTGACCTCGACGCCAACGACGACGATGACGTGCACGACGGCGACGTCGCCGGCAACGACGACGGTGAGGCCTCTACCGAACCCTCGAGCGTCGACCCGGCGGTCGCGACCTACCGCTGGTCACCGGACGGCGCCGTCTGCGAGGCCTGCGGCGAGACCGTCGATCGCCGCTGGCTCGACGGCGAGAGCTACGTCTGCGCGGCGTGCAAGGAGTGGTGACGGCCTGGATCGGCGCCTTCGTCCCGGCACCGCCAGGGTGACCCCTGGGCGTTTTCGTGTCCCGACAGGTTGACGGAGGATATTTTCCCCTACTGACCGACAAAATAAATGCCTCCTAAGGAGGGTTACCCGACCGATAGGGAAGTCGGTCGCCGCAGTACATGTGCACGACTCAATGACCGATCGTACGAAGACACTCCTCGTCGGCATCGACGCTGGCTGTCTCCCCGTGTTCGAGCGGCTCTCCGAGGAGGGGTTGATCCCGAACATCGACTCGCTGCGGCGGGACGGTGTCGCCGCGCCCCTGACCTCACAGATTCCGCCCTGGACGCCGAGCGCGTGGCCGTCGATGTACACCGGCGTCAACCCGGGCAAGCACGGCGTCTTCAGCTTCGTCGGGTTCGACGGCTACGACTTCCACCTCGCGACCGCCGACCGCGTGCGGGCCCACCGCCTCTGGACGCTCCTCGACTACCACGACCTCACCAGCGTGATCCTCAACGTGCCGGTGACCCACCCGCCGGACGAGATCGCCGGCGCCGTCGTGCCGGGGTTCATCGGCCCCGAGGACCCCGCCTGTCACCCGGAGGGGATCCTCGACGACGTGCGCGAGGAGATCGGCGAGTACCGCGTCTATCCCAGCTACACGCGCGGCGAGTCGACCCTCTCCGACCAGGAGAAGATGGAGGAGTACCGCCGGCTGGTCCGGATGCGCGGCGAGGCGTTCCGCTACCTCACCGACCGGTTCGACCCGGACTTCGGGTTCGTCGAGTTCCAGAAGACCGACACCGTCTTCCACGAGTTCGACGGCGACTGGGAGAAGGTCGAGTCCGTCTACGAGACCACCGACGAGCAGATCGGTCGCATCCTCGAGGAGGGCGACTTCGACCGCGTCGTCCTCGCCAGCGATCACGGGATGGGCCGGTACCAGAAAGACGAGTTCCGGGTCAACGCCTACCTCGAGGACGCCGGCTACGTCGAGACCACGAACGGGGGAAAGGGGATGCCCACGTGGAACGTCATGCGGGGCCAACTCCGGGAGGGCAAGCGCGTCGAGCGCTGGACGCCGGGCGTGATCGAACGCACGGCGGCCGGCGCTGCGACCGTCGGGCTCACCGCCACCCGGATCCGCTCGGTCCTCGAGACCATCGGGCTCGAGGACTACGTCAGGCAGTACGTCCCCGACACGGTCGCCCGCACCGGCAACGAGCAGGTCGACTTCGCGGCCTCGACGGCGTACATGCGCCTCCGGACGGAACTCGGCGTCCGGATCAACCTCGAGGGCAGGGAGCCCGACGGCGTCGTCCCGCCGGAGCGCTACGAGGAGGTCCGGGCGGAGCTCGTTCGGCTGCTGGAGTCGGCCACGGCGCCCGACGGCGAACCGGTCTTCGAGACGGTCGCGCCCCGAGAGGAGTTCTTCGAGGGCCCCCGGGCGGAGGACACGGTCGACGTGGTCACGGTCCCGAACGACTTCCAGCACTTCCTCTCGGCGGAACCGGCCGCGGAGCACTTCGGCCCGTCCACCGAGCCGTGGAACCACAAGCGCCACGGCGTCTTCGTCGCCGCGGGCGAGGGCGTCGACACGGAGGCAGACCTCGGTGAGCCGCACCTCTTCGACGTCGCGCCCACGATCATGGCCGCCATCGGCGTCCCGGCCAGCGACGACATGGACGGTCGGGTCCTCCCGGTCGTCCCGGACGTCGGGACGCTGAACTACCCGGAGTACGAGTCCCTGGAACAGTCCGCGGTCGACACCGAGGTCGAGGACCGGCTCGCAGACCTCGGCTACATCGAGTATCGCGACCCTCTATCGACCGGCGGGGTGACACGTCGCCGTGCAGAGGCGTCGGGGGCCGCGCCCGCACCGCCCTCAGCCCAGCCTGGCGTGCTCGCGCTCGAACCCGCGGACCAGCGTCGCCTCCTCGATCGACAGCACGGTCGGGCGCCCGTGCGGACACGCGAAGGGCTGTTCGCAGGCGCCGAGGCGGTCCAAAAGCGCCGCCGCGTCCTCGCCGTCCAGGGCGTCCCCGGCCTTCAGCGAGGGGTGACACGCCAGGTCCTTCAGCAGTTCCTCGCGCCGGTCGGCGGGCGAGTCGCCGCTCCGCAGCGCGTCGAGGACCTCGCGAAGCGCGTCGGCGTCGGCGGTCCGGCCCAGCGGCGCGGGGACGGCCCGCAACCGGACGGTGCCGCCGCCGAAGGGGGCGACGTCGAAGCCCAGCCGCGCCAGTTCGTCGGCGTGGGCCTCGACCGCGGCGACCTCCGCAGGCGACAGCGACAGCGTCTCCGGCGGCGAGCGGTCGGCCCGGGGGACCGCCTCGCCCTCCAGGGCGGCCCGCAGGCGCTCGAAGTTCACGCGCTCGTGGGCGGCGTGCTGGTCGACCACCAGGAGGTCGTCGTCGGCCTCGCAGAGCAGGTACGCGTCGCGGAACTGGCCGATCACGCGCACGCCGTCGAACGGGGAGTCGCCTTCGACGGGGGCCAGCGAGCGCTCGAGGTCCATCGCCACCTCGCCGCTACGCCGGAGGTCGGCGGTCGTCAGCGCCTCGCTCACGGCGGTCTCGACCGCGTCGGCGACCGCGGCGTCGTCGCGGAAGGCAACGTCCCGCTTGGCGGGGTCGACGTTGACGTCGACGAACCCCGGCGGGAGCGACACGTCGACGACGGCGATCGGGTAGCGTCCCGACGGCAGGAGCGTCCCGTAGCCGTCGACGACCGCCCGCCGGACGACGTCGTTGGCGACCGGTCGCCCGTCGACGGCGGCGTAGACGTGCTCGCGGGTCGCCCGCGTCGTCGACGGGTAGGCGAGCAGTCCCTCGACCCTGACCAGCGGGTCGGCGTCGGCGTCGCTGTTCCAATCGTCGGCGTCGCCGTCGACGTTCCAATCGTCGCCGTCGCCGTCGCCGTCGCCGTTACCGTTGCCGTCGCCGCCGGGAATCCCGTCCGCGTCGAGGCTGGTCTCGTGTTCGAACGTCGTGCTCTCGCGGGCGACCTCCCGGTCGTACACCCCGAGGACGGCGTCGGTGTAGTCGCCGGTGCCGGCGGTCGCGAAGGTGCGGGCGTCGTCGTGCGCGAGCGTGAACGCCACCTCGGGGTGGACCAGCGCCCGCCGGGCGACGGCGTCGCTGACGCGCTGGAACTCCGCCGCCGGGGAGGCCAGCGACTTCCGCCGGGCCGGGCGCTCGGCGAAGAGGTTCCGGACCTCCACGGTCGTCCCGCGCGCCCGGCCGACCGCCGAGACCGTCGGTCCGCCCGTCGAGCCCGCGTCGCCGGACGGGCCCGCGTCGTCGGATGGGCCCCCGTCACCGGACGAGCCCGCGTCGCGGTTCGCCCCGCCGTCGCCGCCCGCTTCCCCGCCGTCGACGACGACCCGGGTCCCCTCGGCGCCCCCGTCGCTGGTGGTCAGCTCGAGGGTGCCCGCGGCGGCGATGCTCGGGAGGGCCTCCCCGCGGAAGCCCAGCGTCCTGACGCGCTCGACCTCGTCCGGGCCGCGGAGCTTGCTGGTCGTGTGGCGCTCGACCGCCAGCGCGGCGTCCTCGCGGGCCATCCCCGACCCGTCGTCGGCGACGCGGATGCGCTCGGTGCCGTCGCCCCACACCCCGACGTCGATCCGGTCGGCGCCGGCGTCGAGGGCGTTCTCGACGAGTTCGACCACCACGTCCGCGGGCCGGGCGACGATCTCGCCGGCGGCGATCTTGCGGCGCGTCTCGTCGTCGAGTCGCCGCACCGCCCCGTCCGGTTCGGCGGTCATCGCTCCTCCAGTCGCCGCTGCAGGTCGTGGAGGCGGTTCAGCGCCTCCAGCGGCGTCGTCCGCGCGAGGTCGATCTCCCGGAGGGCGGCGGCGACGGCGTCGGCGCCGGCGACCGGCTCGTCCGCGGTTCCCTCCCCGGCCCCGTCGGCGGTCCCCGCGGCGTCACCGCCGTCGCTGGCGGCGACCGCCTCGGGCGACCCGGTCGCAGGGGCGGAGGCGTCGGTCCACTGGTCGAGCCCGACCGCCTCGGAGCCGTCGGCGTCATCCCCCGCTCCGTCGGGTTCGTCCTCCTCATCAGCGCCCCCCTCGGCGACGAGCTCCCGCGAGCGCTCGACGACCGGGCCGGGGACGCCGGCCATCTTCGCCACCTCGACGCCGTACGACGAGGAGGAGGCCCCCGGTTCGACCCGGTGGAGGAAGGTCACGTCGTCGCCGTCGCGCGCGACGGTGAAGTGGAGGTTGAAGACGCCCTCGCGCTCGTCGGCCAGCGCCGTCAGGTCGTGGTAGTGGGTCGCGAACAGCGTGAAGGCGCCGACCTCCTCGGCGACGAACTCCGTGGTCGCCCGGGCGATGGCCAGGCCGTCCGCGGTGGAGGTGCCCCGTCCGACCTCGTCGAGCAGGACCAGCGAGTCGGGCGTGGCGTGGTGGAGAATCTCGGTCAGTTCGGCCATCTCGCGCATGAACGTCGACTGGCCGCCCGCGATGTCGTCGCTGGCGCCGACGCGGGTGAACACCCGGTCGAGCACCGGCAGGCGGGCGGCGTCGGCGGGGACGAAGCTCCCCGCCTGCGCGAGGACCGCGATCAGCGCGGTCTGGCGCATGTAGGTGGATTTGCCGCTCATGTTCGGGCCGGTGATGACGGCGACGCGCCCGTCCGGCCCGAGGCGCGTGTCGTTCGGGACGAACGAGTCCTGGGCCCCCTCGACGACCGGGTGCCGGCCGGCGTCGATCTCGATGGCGTCGGCGCCCATCTCCGGGCGGACGTAGCCCGCCTCCACCGCCGTCGCCGCGAGCGTCGCCAGCGCGTCCAGGTCGGCGACCGCATCGGCGACGGCGTTGACCCGGTCGGCCTCGGCGGCGACCGCCTCGCGCACCTCGCGGAAGCGCTCGTACTCCAGTTTGTCGGCCCGTTCGGCGGCGCCGAGGATCTCGTCCTCGCGGCGCTTCAGTTCGGGCGTGTAGAAGCGCTCGCTGTTCTTCAGGGTCTGGCGGCGGGTGTAGTCCTCGGGCACCCGATCCAGGTTCGGGTCGGTCACCTCGATGTAGTAGCCGTGGACCTGGTTGTAGCCCACCTCCAGGGAGTCGATGCCGGTCCGCTCGCGCTCGCGTTCCTCGAGGTCGGCGACCCACTCGCGGCCCGCCCGCTCGGTCGAGCGCAGCTCGTCGAGTTCCGCGTCGAACCCCTCGCGGATCACCCCGCCCTCGGTCACTTCCTGGGGCGGGTCGGGGCGGATGGCCTCGCCGATCAGGTCGCGGACGTCCTCGAGTTCGTCGAGGCGCGCGCGGAGGTCCGCGAGCAGCGGCGCCTCCGCCTCCGCCAGCTCGGCCTTCAGGTCGGGCACCACGTCTAGCGTTCCTTTCAGCGAGCGCAGGTCGCGGGCGTTGGCCCGCCCCCGCGAGGCCCGCGAGATCAGCCGCTCGACGTCGTAGACCTCGCGCAGGCGGTCGCGCAGTTCCTCGCGGGCGATCGAACGCTCACACAGGTCGCCGACGGCGGCGTGGCGCGCCTCGATGGCCTCGCGGTCGATCAGCGGACGCCGGAGCCAGTCGGTCAGGCGGCGCCGCCCGAGCGCCGACGAAGGGTCGGCGAGGGCGTCGACGAGGGCCCGCCCGCCGCCGGTCCCCCGGTTCTCGAACAGTTCGAGGCTCGCGAGCGCCGTCGCGTCGAGTCGCATGAACTCGCGGGGGTCGTAGCGACCGATCCGCGAGACGTACGCGAGGCGGTCGGCGTCGCCCTGCGTGTACTCGGCGTAGGCCAGGAGGGCGCCGCAGGCGCGCACCTCGGCGTCGTTCGCCAGGACGGCGTCGGGGTCGGCGTAGCCGGCCACCGTCTCCCGGGCGGCCGCCGGGGCGAACGCCTCGGGGTCGAAGTCGGTCCGCATCGGGTCGATCGACAGCGCGCTCGCGTCCAGGTCGGCGTCGGGGCCGACGAGCACCTCCGCGGGCCCGAGGCGGTCGAGTTCCTCGGCGATCCGCCCGGAGTCGGTCGAACTGGTGACCCGGCACTCGCCGGTCGAGACGTCGACGGCGGCCAGCGCCCGGCGGTCGTCGGCGTCGACGACGCAGGCGGCGTAGTTGGTCGCGCTCGTCAGCAGTTCGTCGTCGGTCAGGGTGCCGGGGGTGACGACCCGGGTGACCGCCCGGTCGACCAGGCCCGTCGCCTCCTCGGCGTCCTCCACCTGGTCGGCGACGGCCACCCGGTAGCCCGCCGCGAGCAGCGGCTCGAGGTAGGCGGCGGCGTTGTCGACGGGCAGGCCCGCCATCGGGTACTCGCCCGTGGAGTCCTCGCGCTTGGTGAGCGTCACCTCGCAGATCCGGGCCACCTCCTCGGCGGCCTCGCAGAACGCCTCGTAGAAGTCGCCGACCTGGAAGAGCACGAGCGAGTCCTCGTACGTGTCGCAGAGCTCGTAGTACTGCGCCAGCATCGGCGTCAGGTCGTCGGCGGACTCGGCCATTCCCGGCGGGGGTCCCGTGGCCGCGGTCATAGGCGCAAGGGGGCGGTCGAGGGGTAAAAACGCGTTGGAGCCGCGGCCGTCGCATCCGCCGTCGTCGCCCCGCGGGCTGGCTGGCTCGTCGCGCTCGACGGCTTTCTGCTCGCTCGTCGTCCTCGATGGTTCACTGCTCGCTCGTCGTCCTCGCTGCAGTTGTCCGCGCCGACGCCGTACTCACGAGGTCGCTCGCGCCGACGTCGTCCCGACCGATCCGCGTCTAGCGCTATCCGGGTCGCCCCGTCTCGCCGGTCGGGACCACGCTCGCCCACGCCTGGTTACACGCCGGGCAGCCCTCGAGGTGCAGGACCTCGTGGAGGCCCGCCGGCCAGTGTTCGCCGCACTCACCGCAGGTGTACGTTCCGCCGCTCGGCGCACTCATAGTTTGGTGTGTGTTACCAATCGACAAATACTTTGGCCATCAGGTGAACGCGTCGACACGTTCGGCCCCGGCACCGCGGTCGGGCCGGTCGCCGGGGGTGCGGGCCGGCAGCGACCGCCCCGGTCGGTCGCGCCGTGGCCCCGCGACGGTCCAGCCGATTTATCAGGGTTCCCCGCGAGGTCCGCCCATGGAGAGGAGTCGGGAGTGGGTGGGCGCCCGCGCCTCCGTCGCGTTGACCGGGCTGGCGGCGCTCCTGTCGATCGCGACCGGGCTGGCCAGCATCGGGGCCGGCCAGACGACCGGGCCGCTGGCGCCGTACGTGCCAGCCGTCGTCGAACTGACGGTCAGCTTCACCGGGACGATCACCGGTTTCCTGCTCCTGCTGAGCGCCTTCTCCCTGCGACGCGGCTACCGGATCGGGTGGTACGCCGCCGTCGTGCTGCTGCCGCTGACCGCGGCCCAGGGGCTCCTGCAGGCCTGGACGTACTCCTATCCGCTGGTGGTGCTCTCGCTGGTCGCGCTGGCGGTCGTCCTGCTGAACCGCCGGCGGTTCACCACCGAGATGGACGTCACCGCGACCCAGCTGGCGGCGGTCTCGGCCATCGTCGGCGCCCAGGCCTACGGCACGCTCGGCACCTACGCCCTCCGCGAACAGTTCAACGGCGTGGCCTCCCTGACCGACGCGTTCTACTTCACGCTCGTCACCGGCAGCACCGTCGGCTACGGCGACGTCACGCCCGCGACGGGGCTGGCCCGCTGGTTCGCCATGTCGGCGCTGCTGCTCAACGTGGCGAGCTTCGCCGTCGCCCTCGGGGTGTTGCTCACGCCCGCTATCGAAGCCCGACTCACCAAAGCACTCGGACGCATGACCCAGTCACAGCTCGACGTCTACGAGAACCACATCCTCGTGCTCGGCTACGGGGAACTGACCGAACCGATCCTCGACGAACTCCGCGAGATCCACGAGGCCGACTTCCTCGTCATCACCCCCGACGAGGCGACCGCGCGGACGCTCCGCGAACGCGACATCGAGGTCTTCACCGCCGACCCGAGCGACGACGACCCGCTCCAGAAGGCCCACATCGAGGACGCCCGCGCCGTCGTCGCGGCCACGAACGACGACGCCGAGGACGCGCTGGCGATCCTGACGGCCCGGCAACTCAACCCCCAGGTGCGGATCGTCGCCGCCGCGACCCACCGCGAGAACGTCCGCAAGCTGAAACGCGCCGGCGCGAACACCGTCATCTCCCCGGCGACCATCGGGGGTCGGCTGCTGGTCCGGTCGGCGCTCGGCCAGGAGGGCGTCGAGGACACCGCCAGGCGGCTGATGGACGAGGAGTAGGGGCGTCGCCACCGGGGCGTCACTGCCGGGGAGTCGCCGCCGGAGCGTCGCTGCCGAGACGCCGCCGCCGGAGCGTCGCTGCCGAGACGCCGCCGCCGGAGCGTCGCCGCCGAGGCGTCGCCAGGGCGTCGCCGAATCAGTCGCCGCCAGGACGTCGCCGAATCAGTCGCCGCCAGGGCGTCGCCGAATCAGTCGATGTCCGCGCGGTCGACCACGGCGACGTCGCACTCGACGTCCTGGATGCGCTCGAACGTCGGCGGCGAGATGAACCGCGACGCCGCCGAGCGGTCGCGGCTCGACCCCAGCATCACCAGCTCCGTGTTGCGCGCGTTGGCCTCGATGAACTTCTCGACGTCCGAGCGGGAGACCCGGGTCTCGATCGGACCCGTGGCGGTCTCGACGAGCTGTGCCAGCCGGTCCTCGGCGCGCCGGCGCTCGACCTCGCTGCTGATGCAGGTGCAGACGCTGACGTGGCCCGTCCGGCCCGCGAGCCGGGTGGCGAAGTCGAGCATCGCGTGGGCGGTGTCGCCCGGCTTGGTGACCGTTACGAGCACGTCCTTCCAGCGCGGCTCCTCGCGCACCGACCGGAAGGCCACGGCGTCGAACGGGCCCCGGAAGACGCTGCGTACGAAGTTCGAGAGCCCGCCGCGGTCCTCCTCGTAGGGGGTGACGATCAGGTCGCAGTTGGTGTCCCGCGCGGTCTCCATGGTCGTCTGGACCGGGGCGCCGGAGGCGACGACCACCTCGCAGGGGACGCCGGTCCGCGTCCGGATCGTCGCGGCGAGGTCCTCCAGTTCGCCGGCGAGTTCGCCCGTCGACTCCCCCGCCTCGGGGGCCCACGTCTCCTCGGCCCACTTCACGTCCGCCGCCGGGCGCTCGGGGTCGCTCCCCGCTGACCCGGCGTCGACCTCCGCCCCGGGCTCGACCTCGGTGAGCCCCAGCAGCACGACCTTGCCGGCGTCGTGGGTCGCCGCCAGCCGCGCGCCGAACATGGCGGTCCGCGTCGCGTCCGCGCCCCGCATCGGCACCAGCACGTGGTCGTCGGCGGTGACGGTCCCGTAGAGGTAGCGCGCCCGGCGCTCGTAGAAGCGCTCGCGCCACACCAGGAACGCCCCGCTGACCAGCAGGCTCGAGAGGAAGACGCTCAGCACGTAGCTCAGCGGACTCGCCTGCTTGAGGATGAGGATGAGCAGCGCCGTCGAGAACGCCGAGGGCTCCTCGACGGACAGCCCCCAGGTGGCCACGCCCGTGAGCAGCAGCGCGAGCCCCACCCCGACCGGGTGGACGGCGTAGGGCTCGCGGGGGACCGCGAACAGGGCCAGGCTCGTGTGCAGGGCCGCCCAGCCGCAGAGGCTCCCCAGCGTGAGCCCCAGGACGAACTTCCGGGCGGAGGCGTACTCACCGCGCGGGTTCGCGAACAGCGTGTAGGTCCCCGAGGCCAGCGGCGGAAAGAGCAGGAACGACAGCTCCGTCACGGCGTTCGAGATGACCGTCACCAGCGCGATCAACAGGGGGACGAACACCAGCACCGACAGGTGGATCAGGTTCTCGGTCGTCTCGATCCACCGGAGGAACTCCCGCGACTCCCGTCGCTCGATCCGGCGGACGCGACGGACGAGGACCGCCACGCGGGCGGCCACTCTGTCGAACATGCGAGCGTCGTACGGACGGCCGGCACATGTGCGTTCGGGTACAGGGGACGGTGGGGAGTGGGCGGCCGTTCACGGGGAGACGACGATTCCGAACGCGCTCACTCTGTCGGGTCGCGGTCGGTCCCGGTCGACTGGCCCTCGGTCCCGGTCGACTCGACGGCGTCGGCGTCGATCTCGGTCAGCCCCTCCTCGAGCTGGTCGGGCATCGACGGCGACTCGGCGGGCTCGTCCGACCGGACCGACGACGGGAGGTTGTCGTAGGCGTCGAGGACGTCCGAGCGGGTGATGATCCCCACGATCCCGCCGTCGTCGTCGACGACGGGGACCCGGCCGATGTCCTTGTTCTCCATCAGGTCGACGACCAGCAGCAGGTTCGTGTCCGGCAGGACCATCGTCACGTCGTCGGTGCCCATCTCGAGGGCGGACTTGTCGGTCTCGGCCTGGAGTTCGTACTCGCCCTCGTCCTGCAGGTAGCGGACGACGGGGTTGGCCAGCTCCGCCTCCAGGTCGGTCAGCGTCACGATCCCGACGAGGCGCCCGTCGTCCTCGACCAGCGGGAGCCCCTGGTGTTTGGTGCGCTGGAAGGCGACGATGGCGTCTTTGACCGTCGCGTCCGCCGGGAGCGTGTCCACGCTGGTCGTCATGACGTCCTGCGCGCAGAGGTCCTCGAGGCTGCCGATGCGCCGCTCCTGGGCGGTGATCCCCTCGTCGCGGAGCTTCTCGGTGTAGATCGTCCCCCGGTGGAGCAGCCGGTTGGTGCCGGCGCTGCCGATGACGCAGACGATCAGCAGCGGGAGGATGATCGTGTACTGCCCGGTGAGTTCGAAGATGATCAGCGAGGAGGTCAGCGGCGCGGAGGCCGCGGCGGCGAAGACCCCGGCCATGCCGACCAGCGCGTAGGCGCCCGGCGACGCGACCCCCGGGAAGACGACGTTGGCGACGACGCCGAACGCGCCGCCGACCATGGCGCCGATGTACAGCGAGGGCGAGAAGACCCCGCCGGAGCTCCCGGAGCCGATCGTCAGCGAGAAGCCGACCGTCTTGAACACCGCCAGGCCGAGCAGCACCCACAGCGTGAAGTTGCCGAGGATGCTCTCGCGGATCGCGTGGTAGCCGACGCCGAACAGCAGTTCGGCCGCGCGCAACGGCGCCAGACCGAAGCCCGTCGCCATCACCAGCACGGAGACGCCCAGCAGCGCCCCCCCGATGGCGGGCTTGACGTACAGCGGCAGGTCCTGGCGGTCGAAGAAGTGCTCGACGCCGTAGAGCGTCTTCACGACGGCGGCGCCGACGACCGCGAACAGCAGCCCGAGGACGACGTACAGCGGGAACTCGACGCTCGGCCTGACGAGCTGGTAGTGGATCGGGACGAGGAACTCGCGGACGCCCGGGGCGGGCGTGAAGCCGATGATCGTCCGGGCGACCGCCGTGGCGGTGACCGCCCCCAGGACGACCGCGATGACGTTCTGGAGGTAGTACTCCGCCAGGAGGATCTCGAGGGCGAACATGATCCCGCCGAGCGGGGCGTTGAACGTCGCGGCGATCCCGCCGGCGGCGCCGACGGCGATCAGCGTCCGGACGTACTTCCCCTGGACGTACTTCCCGAAGTACGACCCCGTGGCCGAGCCGATCTGGACGATCGGCCCCTCGCGACCCAGCGACCCGCCCGAGCCGATGGCGATGCTGGAGGCGATGGTCTTGTACAGCGCGACCTTCGGGTCGATCCGTTCGTTCGGGATGAATATCGCCTCCATCACTTCGGGCACGCCGTGGCCCTTGATGGCGGTCGTCGTCGCGAGAATGAGCAGTCCGACCAGGAGCCCGCCGATCGCCGGGATGACGACGAAGCGGAGGGGGCCGAGCACCGCCAGCACGTCGAAGCTGTTGAGCACCGGCACCTGCTCGCGGGCGACGGCGCCGGGATCGAGGGAGGCCCCCCAGAAGGCCTCCTGGGCGACCCAGATCGTCAGTCGGAAGAGGACGGCGCCGAGACCCGCGACGATTCCCACGAAGATGGCGAACACGTGCAGCGTGATCTCGCCACCCTGACCGAAGGAGGCCTCGGGCATCCGGCTCTCCTCGCTCGACCCGACGACCAGTCCAAGCAACGACATCTATCGAGAGTTCGCCGGGCGCGCCCATTTCCCTTTCGACTTGGGCACGCCCTCAGTCGGTCAGCGGCAGCAGAATGCCGAACACGAACGGGGACAGCAGCGCGACGATCACGCCGATCACCTCGGCGTCGAACAGCAACGACTGCTCCCAGCCCGGCACGCTCAGCCCCACGGCGTGCAGGCCGATCTGGCCGAACGCGCCGACGACGAACAGCGCCAGGCCGAAGAGGAAGCTCCGTTTCGTCAGCTTCGGGAAGTTCACGTTTCCGTATCGTCCTGCCATGGACGGCCGTAGTCTCCAGTGGCACAAATACGTTCTCTTCGAGCGTCACGCGACTCTGTTCTTCGAGCCTCACGCGACTCCATTCTCCGAGCGTCCCACGACTCCATTCCTCAAGCGTCCCGCGAATCCGTACTCTTCGGAACCGAAAGAGACTCACGTCCCCCCGGGCTAGGGGGCGCCATGAGTGCGGCCCTACTCGAACTCCTGCCCGAACTCCTCGAACTGGCCTTCTTCGGCCTCGGCACGGTCGCGCTGACGGTCTTCGGCGCCTACGTCGAACGGTTCGCCCTCGTCACCGCCCAGGCCGGCAGCGCGAAACTCGGTGCCGTCGTCGGCCTCATCGGCGCCGTGGCGCTCTACTTCGCGTACCTGATGGCGACCGACAAGCTCTCGCCGAAGGTGGCGCAGCTCCGCCGCGTCGCCGACGCGACTGAGTGAGGATCGGCGCGCTCGCACACTTTCGAGACGACGTTTCGCGTACTTTCGAGGCGACGCTTCGCGCACTTTCGAGACGACCACTCGTGTACTTTTAGGACGGCGCCCGGCGTCACGCTCGGGACGGCCTCAGAGCCCCGCCACCGCGTCCAGGGTGATCCTGATCGCCCGCCCGACGTTGTCCCGGGCCTTCTCCGGGAGTTCCTCCTCGCCGGTGGCGCCCTTCTGGGTCCCCTCGACGAGGTTGCCGTCGACCGTGCAGATCGCCCCCGCCCGGAGCCCCTTCCGGCGGGCGAGCGTGAACACGGCGGCGGCCTCCATCTCGACGCAGAGCAGCCCCGCGGCCTCCCAGTCGTCGACGTAGGCCTCGTCCTCGGCGTAGAAGGCGTCGTCGCTCACGATGGGCCCGACGTGGACCGGCTGGTCGCGCTCCTCGGCGGCGTCGACCAGCGCCGAGAGGACCGCGAAGTCGGGCGTGGCGGGGTACTCGACGCGCTCGTAGCGCTTGGTCGTCCCCTCCTCCTTGGCGGCGCCGGTGGCGACGACCATGTCGCCGATCTCGATCCCGGACTGGAGGGCACCGGTGGTGCCGACCCGGACGAACGTCTCGACGCCGCAGGCGGCCAGTTCCTCGACGGCGATGGCGGCCGAGGGACAGCCGATCCCGGTCGAGCAGATCGTCAGGTCGACGCCGTCGTACTCGGCGTTGACCAGTTTGTACTCGCGGTTCTCCGAGACCAGTTCGGCGTCGTCGCAGTGGGCGGCGATCCGGTCGACCCGGCCGGGGTCGCCCGGGATCAGCGCCACCTCGTGGACGTCGCCCTCCTCGATCAACAGATGCGGCTGCTTCGCCATACGCCGCCTTCAGCGGTGGGCGGCAAAAACGGACCGGTCGGTGCCACCTGGTCGCGGGCGGCTCCGGCCCGTAGCGGCGGATCGTCCGGGACTACTCGGTCCGGTCTTCGAAGTCGAGACTGAGGTCCTCCTCGTCGGCGTCGGCGGCGTCGTCCTCACCGTCGAGCAGGGCCACCTCGCCGTCGACCTCCCCGTCGTTCTTCTCGTGGGGGCCGATGTTGTACTCCCAGACCTCGTAGCCGTCGTAGGCGTCCATGGCTCCCTTCGGTCGCCAACCCGTGTCCTGGTTTGGCATAGCTAGCGCAACGGGGGGCGGTAACTTAGTAGTTGCTCCGGAAGCGGGCGCCGGACCGCGAGCGACCGCCGACCGCTAGTCGCGCGGCGCGGCGTTCGGCGGTCGGGCCGTGTCCTGGTCGAGGAAGACGTTGGCGAAGAGGTTGACGTGCAGCGCGAGCACGGTCTGCTCGTCGACGCCGCTCCGCTCGGCCTGCTCGGCGAGGAACGACGCGACCGCCTCGCTCGGCTCGTACTGGATCGCGTCGCCGTCGACGTCGAACTCGACCTCGTGGCCGCCGGAGACGAGGTGCTCGATCTCCAGCAGCGCCTGTTCGGCCTTCGTCTCGAGGGCCTCCTCGTGGTCCATCATGCGGGCCTCGGCCCACTCGTCGACGGCGTCGAGGAACCGATCGCTCGGGGTGATCTCGATCAAAACGTGACACCCCCCTGGCCCTCGAACGCCCGGACCCACAGCGTCTCCTCGCCGCACTCGGGGCAGTAGTTCGTGAACGGCGCCGACTCCTGCCAGGAGCGACTCATCGCGCCGCAGGCGTCACACTCGTAGTGCATGGGCTCACTCGGACTCGGGCGGCCACGGGGTCGGTGCGGGTTCGGCCTCGCCCAGGTCCGCGACGAGGTAGACGAGCAGGCCCACCAGCGCGGCCATCACGAGCGCCCCGACGACGCCCGAGGCCGCCGTCTGGCCCACGCCGGCCCCGACGGCGACGCTGTCGCTGACCCACAGGCCGCCCATGGTCGACACGACGTTGACGGCGGTGAGCAGCGTCCAGGCGATCGCCAGCAGCGCGCCGAACGTCACGATCTTCGACTGTGCGAGCGCAGTTCGGACTCCCATACTCGTCCCGTGGGCGTAGAGCGACTAAAAACTACCTGCGATCTGCCACGATTCGCCCCGCTAGCGCCCTCCGGGGGCGCCGACCCCCGGCTAGGCCGGCGTCAGGTCCCAGTCGGCGCCCTCGGCGGCGTCCTCGAGCGGGACGAACTCCCAGTCGGCCGCCTCGGCGATCCACGCCTCGTCGGCGCAGCCGACGACGACCATCCGCTCGGCGTAGAACATCGAGTGGTGGTCGATCTCCGCGAGGCGCTCGCCCGGCCCCGTCCCGGTGCCGTTGAAGAAGTCCGCGTCGATCCGGTTGTCGCGCTGGAACTTGTTGATGACGTGGGCGTCGACGTCGCCGACGATGCCGATCCAGTCGCTCCAGCCGTTGGCGTCGCGCAGCGCCCCCTTGAGGTCCTCCACCCGCCGGAGCGCCCGCAGGGTGAACGCCGTCGTCATGTCGTCGGCGCCGCCGCCGTGGGGGCCCCCGCCGGCCTTCTCCGCCTCGCTCAGCTCGGCGCGGTCGTCGTCGCGGTCTTTCGCCGTCGTCCCGCCGGCGCCGCCGCCGGCCTTCGGGATCCCCACCGGGCGGTCGTCGTCGGTCCGGGGCACCCGCGGGATCGATCCCCCGGTGGCGTTCGCCGCCGGAGCCGCATCCGTCGCCCCCGCCCCTTCATCCGCCGCTCCCGGCGTCGCATCCGCCGCCGCTTCCGGCGCCTCTGCATCCGGCGCCTCTGCATCCGCCGGATCCGCCTCTGCCGCTTCCGGCGTACTCGGCGCGGCGGCGTCCGACGGCTCGCCCTCGTCGGGGC
>JBDGUA010000036.1:0-2894 GCA_042216345.1 Haloferacaceae archaeon | reverse complement strand
GCCGCTTCCGGCGTACTCGGCGCGGCGGCGTCCGACGGCTCGCCCTCGTCGGGGCGAGCCTCGTCTTCGGGGTCGCCGTCGCCCCGCCAGAACCAGTCGCCGCGGTTGGGTCCCTCGTCGGTCGATTCCTCCTCGATTCCCAGGTCGTCGATGTCGATGCTGTCAGTCATGTCAGTCCTGGCTCGTGTCGGCGTGGCCGTCTGCTCTGTCCGAGGCTCCGTCGCTTGCGTCCGCCGCCGCGCCGGCGCCGGTCCACTCCCCCCTCGAGAGGGGCGTGTCGGCGTCGACGGCGCCCGCCAGCCCCAGCCGCTCGACCGTCTCGCGGGTCGGCAGCCCGTCGGGGCCCCACCCCCGGGCGCGGTAGTACGCCCCCAGGAGCGACTCGAAGTCGTCGGGGTCGATTCGCTCCCCGTCGGCGGGGCCGCCGCGGAGCGGTCGGCGCAGCGGGGCCGGCAGCGCGTCGTCCTCGCGGTCGAACCCCTCGCGGGCGTTGAACAGGCGGGTGAGCGTCCAGATGCGCTCGCCGGCGGTGCGGAGTTCCGCGGGGGCGGTGTCCCGTCCGACGGCGGCCAGCCACTCGGCCCCGAGGTCGTCCCACAGGGTCTCGCCGACGAAGTCGTCGACGATGAGACTCCACAGCGTCGACCGCGTGTTCTGGGCCACGAGGACCGCCTCGACGCGGTCGTCGGTCTCCCAGTCGCGGGCGGCGAACACCTCCTGTTCGACCGGGCGGGCCCGCCGGTGGCAGGCGCCCCGGTCGCTGGTCGCGTACGCCAGCGCCATCGCCACCGCGCCGCGGGGGTCGTAGGAGGGCAGCTCCATCGACTTCACCGTCGGAACCATGTCGTCGCCGCCGAAGCGGGCGGCGGCGGCGTCGACGCCCTCGGCCAGCGCGTCCGCCAGCGGGTCGGCCCGGGTCGCCACCGCGCGGATGAGGTCGCGGGCCGCCTCGGCGTCGCCGAACGAGAGGCCGTCGTGCTCGGCGTCGAGCAGGCCCTCCTCGTTCGCGCGCATCGCCCAGGCGACCGCGTTGCCGGCGGAGATGACGTCCAGCCCCAGTCGGTCGCAGGTCTCGCCCAGCGTCGCCACGGCGTCGAAGTCGTCGACGCCCAGGCCCGCGCCGAGGGTCATCGGCGCGGCGCCCCGGGGGACGGTCTCGCCCTCCTCGGCCTCGACCCGGAACCCCCGGGCGTCGCCCTCGCGCTCGACGGCGGCCTCGCGGGCGGCGTCGATGCCGATCTCCTCGGCGGCCTCGAAGCGCCCCTCCTGCCACCCGCGCGTCGAGAGCACGCCCACCTCGTTGGCGAAGTTGACGCTCTCGAGGGTCTCGCTGGCGGCCTGCCACTTGCCGGTCTCGTCGGCCTCGTAGGCCCGCTCGTACTTCTCGCGCAGGGCGACCAACTCGGGCAGTTCTTCGGGCGGGTCGCCGCGGGCGACGACCGCTTTGAGGCGCTTGGCGCCCATGACCGCCCCCGCGCCGCCGCGGCCGGCGTGGTGGTCGCCGGCGTCGGTGGCGACGGTGGCGTACTCGACCGCGTTCTCGCCCGCCGGGCCGATGCACGCCACCGCGGCGTCGGGGTAGGCCTCGCAGGTCTCGACGGTGTCGGCCCCCCACAGGTCCGTGGGTTCGAGCCGCGGTTCGCCGTCGTCGACGACCAGGACCGTCGGTTCGGCCGCCACTCCGGTGATCAACACGGCCATGTGGTCCGCGAGCGCCCCCGCCAGCGCGTCCGCGAACTCGCCGCCGCTGTAGGAGTCGAGGAAGCCGCCCGTCAGCGGCGACTTCGTGATGGCGGCGTAGCGGGATTCGCCCGGCAGGTGGCCCGACAGCGGCCCGAGCACGAACAGCAGCGCGTTGTCCGGGCCGAGCGGGTCGACGCCGGCGTCCAGCTCCTCGTAGAGGTAGCGCGCGCCGAGGCCCTTGCCGCCGACGAACTCGCGGAGCCAGGGCTCGGGGATCGGCTCGCTCTCGACCGTTCCCGCCGTGAGGTCCACGCGGAGCACCCGATCGCGCCTGGGTCCGTCCATTCCACTCTGTAGTTAGCGCTCGCGCGGATAAGCATTGTTGCGTGCGGTCGCCCCCACCGCCCCGCGCCGAACCGGGAGCCCCAAGCCCCTCGCGCTCCGAGACCGGGTATGCGACAGTTCATCGTCCTCGGCCACGACGCCCCCACGACGCCCGACTTCTCGCTCGACGACCTCGCCGGCGGCGCGGGCCGGCTGGACGTCCTCTGTCGCTGCGTCAACTCCGCGTTCTTCCTCTCGCACGGGCTGCGCGAGGACGTCCGCGCCCACCTGGTGTTGCAGGACGAGTACACGGTCACCTTCGACGGTCCCGACCTGCGCCGGCTCAACCCCGACGAGCGGTCGACCGCGGCGCTGATCCGCACGGCCCTCGACTCGCGCGAGGAGGCCATCGGCCACGTGCCCGCCGAGACCTCCCCCGGCGTGTCGATCCGGCGGATGGGCTTCGAGGCGGTCCTAGAGGACGCCGCCCGGGGGTCGACGGTGGTCCAGCTCCACGAGGCGGGCGAGCCGGTCGTGGCGGTCGACCCGCCCGAAGACCCCGTGTTCGTGCTCTCGGACCACCACGACTTCGCCGACGCGGAGGCGGCGCTGCTCGCCTCGACCGCCGACCGGCGCGTCCGCCTGGGCCCCGAGCGCCTGCACGCCGACCACGCGATCACGGTCGCGCACAACTACCTCGACACCGACGGGTTCGAGCGCTACTGAGCGGGCCGACCGGCGCCCGGAGCGCGAACTCGGGGCTGGCGGAGGGCGCCGCCGCCCCCGAATCAGATCCAATCACAACTGTTATACAGACCGATGGCTTCGTTCTACCTGCGGGCCGGTGGGGTAGCTTGGTATCCTTCGGCCTTCGGGTGGCCGTAACC
>JBDGUA010000050.1:19437-31477 GCA_042216345.1 Haloferacaceae archaeon | reverse complement strand
TGAGGGATGCGTGCGCTCGCCGCGGTTCGCACGGACGCGCGACTCGTCAAAGTTTGCAGAGACGCGCGACTCACGAGGGGTTCAATCGCGCGTCCAAAAAACGGGTGCTCGTCCCTTCGACCCGATGCGTCGTCGGTGACGGGGCTCCGCCCGATTAGCTCGTACCGAGCTGCGGGCCCATGAGCTCCTGCCACATCTTCTCGGCCTCGTCCGTGCCCTTGTTGGGCGAGAGGATCGAGATCTCGCCGTTCTTCGGGGGCATGACGCCCTCGTAGCCGCTGTACTTCGCCTCGGGGTGCATCGGGATGTACTGAGTGGTCCCGATCATGTTCTGACCCGCGACCGACGAGAGCCAGTTGGCGAGCACCAGCACCGAGTTGGGCTGGGGCGCCTTGTTGTTGATGACCATCGGGCTGACCTGCCCGGGGGTCTGGTCGTACATCTCGAAGTCGATGGGCAGTTTGCCGCCGAAGCGGCCCATCTTGTGCGTGTAGGTGAAACAGACCGGGTACTCGCCCGCGCCGCAGAGGCGCGCCAGGTCGGTGTGGCTGTCCACCCACCGGGGCTCGAGGTCGGCCATGTTCTCGAAGTACTCCCGACCGACGTTGTCGAGCAGCCACTGCATCAGGACCATGTTCGGCGTCGGGTCGTGGGCGTACTTGCCGCCCTGCAGCGCGGCGTCGGTGACCACGTCCATCCAGGAGTTGTAGTCGTCCAGCGAGACCATATCCGTGTTGATGAAGGTGTTCCCGAGGACGATGCGGATGCCGACCCACATGTTGTTGTCGCCCTTGAACTTGTCCGGGAACTCCGCCCACGAGGGCATGTAGTCGCCCTTCATCTCCATCGTGGTACCCTCGTTCCACGTCCGGTCGATGCCGGTCGAGCCGACGTAGGCGCTCGCGGCGGTGTTGTCCGTCTCCCACTCGGTGAACCACCGCGAGGAGAGTTTCTCGTTGCCGCCGGTCACGTGTTTGATCTTCACGTCGGGGTGGTCCTCGTTGAACGCGTCCAGCCACTCCTGGAACGGGCCGCGGTCGATGGTCGCGTAGACCGTCGCGGCGCTCTCCTCGGCGGCGAGTTCCTGGACGGCCTCCCAGGTCTTCCCGACCTCGACGCCGGCCTCGTTCGTGAACGTCGGCGTCCCCGACTGGGTCTTCTCGCCGCCGCTGGACCCGCCGCTGGACCCGCCGCTGGATCCGCCGTCGGACCCATCGCCCGAGCCGCCGGAACAGCCCGCGAAGGCACTCGCGACTGCGAGTGCACCGGTTCGTTTCAGGAACGTACGTCGCCTCGATGTCTTGCTGGTATGCCCTGTCATACCTCGACCGGAGGTAGGGACAGCAGTCAATAAACCTTCGTATTTCCCAGGCACGGGTGATTTAGCGGCGGAAACCGCACGACGGAGGCGAATCGACCTGACGGACAGGTGACCGGGAGAAGACTTAACACGGCATCTCGTGACGGGCGGGCATGGACGTCAAGGCAGACAGAGTCGACGGCTGGCGGATGAAGTTCGGCAAGATCAGCCACTCGGCGTGCGACTACCCGAACAACTACACCCGGATCATCCCCGATGGGGTGAAGATGGTGGCGACCTCGCTGGGGATCCAGGAGTTCGACGACGACTCGGTGCAGGCGGCCCGCGACCGGCGTCTCGCGGCGGCGCAGTACCTCGACGACTGGGGGGTCGACTGCATCCTCGCGGGCGGGGGGCCGACCCACGCGGTCAACGGCGTCGAGGCCGAGCACGAGGCCATCGCCGAGATCGACGCGCAGCTGGAGGCGACGTTCACCACCTCGCTGGAGGCCCAGGTCGACGCCCTGCACGAACTCGGCGCGGAGTCGCTGCTCGTGGCGACCCCGTTCCCCGAGGACCGCGAGCGCGAGCAGGTCGCGTACCTGGAGGGGCGGGGCTTCGAGGTCGTCGGCGCGGGCGGCCCGGTCGCGACGGGCTCGAACAGCGCCCGGCGGATCCACCGCTCGACGGCCTACCAGGCCGCCAAGGAGCTCCACCGCCAGGTCGACGAGGACTACGACGTGCTCTACGTCGGCGGGTCGCCGTTCGGCTCGGTCGAGTACGTCGAACGGATGGAGGAGGACATCGGCAAGCCGGTGCTCGTGAGCGCGGCGGCCCAGTCCTGGAAGGCGTTCAGACTGGGCGGGATCAGCCCCGACATCCAGGGGATGGGGACGCTGCTGGCCGACCACCTCTGAGCCCGCGCGAGGGCCCGGCGACTCACGTCGGGAGCACGTGCGTCAGCCCGACCGTCTCGGTCACGAGCCACGCGATGAAGACGCCGTAGGCGATCAGCAGCGTCCACGCCTCGGAGTGGGTGAGCGTGAGCTCGGTCCGCAGCAGCGTGAACAGCAGGATCGTCGCCAGCGTGAGCACGCCCATCATCGGGACGGCGACCTCGAAGTCGATCGGCGTGGCGCCGGCGACGAGGACGCCCGCCGGCACCGCCACCAGCAGGTCGAAGATGTTGCTCCCGAGCACGTTCGCCAGGCTGGTCGTGCTCTCGTCGCGGCGCGCGGCGCGGACGCTCACCAGCGCATCCGGCAGGCTCGTGCCCGCGGCGACGACGGTGAGCCCCCAGAGGAACGAGGGGGTGTCGAGCAGGCGTCCGAAGCCCAGCGCCGCCTGGACCATCCCCTCGACGGCGATCAGGATGACAAGCAGGCTCACCGCGAGCGTCGCCCAGGCCCGGGTGGGGGTCGCGTCGCTCGGCGCCACCTCGGCCTCGTACTCGCTCGTGTCCTGGTACTGGATGAACACGTACAGTCCGTAGAGCAGGATCGGTACCAGCGCGAGCGGGCGGGTGAGCTGGCCGACGAGTCGACCGTCGGCCACGGGGTTGTAGATCACCGCCAGCGAGAACGTCAGCAGGAGGACCGCGACCGAGAGCATGTAGAACTGCGTCTCCTTGTAGACGACGTCGCGCCCGGAGTCGAGGGGACCGTCGCTCGCGAGCCGGCTCACCGAGGGGATGACCAGGACGTTGAAGATGGCTGAGCCGACGATGGCGCCGACGCCGAGTTCGAACTCGCCGTGCAGCAGCGTCGAGAGGACGGCGCTGGAGAGCTCCGGGAAACTGGAGCCGATGGCGACCACGACCGCGCCGTGGACGACCGGCGGGAGCCCGTAGTACTCCGAGAGGCGCTCGCCGGAGCGCTCGAGCATCGTGCTGCCCTTCCAGACGAACGCCGTGGCGACCAGCGCGAGCGCGGCGTAGCCGACCAGCCCCACCATTGGCGGAGAGTGGCGAGGCCGAGGGGTAAATCCCCCGATGCGGGTCGGGTCGCGTGGGCGGCCCGACCGGCGCTGGGTGTCCCACGTTCGTGCCGCCCGGGCGGTTCCGGGCGCCCGGTCAGAACACGTACTGCTCGCCGTCGACGGCCAGCGGCTCCTCGAAGGCCTCCTCGACGGGGTAGAAGTGCGCGACGTGGACCAGCGCGAGTTCGTCGGCGCCGAGTCGCTCGCCGAGGTCGATCGCCCCCTCCCGGGTCATGTGCTTGTGCCCGAACGTCCGCGGGACGCCGGCGTCATCGTGGTGCTGGCCGCCCATCGGGTGGTACTCGCAGAGCGACGCCGGGACGATGGCGTCGGCGACCAGCAGGTCGGGGTCGGCGAGGCGGCGGCTGGACTCCTCGGGCAGTCCGAAGTTGGTGTCGCCCGTGAACGAGAACTTCGCCCCCGTCTCGGGGTCCTCGACGACGACGCCGTAGGAGAGCAGCGGCGGGTGGTCGACGGGGACGAGCGTCACGTCGAACCCGCAGACGCGGAACGGCTCGAACTGCTCCTGGGCGTGGACGGTGATGCGGTCGAGGTAGTCGTACTTCCGGCGGACGGTCCCGGCGACGCTCTCGCCGGTCTCGGGGTCGGTCTCGCCGGCGGCGTGGACGGGCAGGTCGTCGAACACCCGGTAGGCGTTGCCCAGGCCGTCGAGGTGGTCGAAGTGGATGTGGGTGATCAGCGCCGCGTCCGGCAGCGGGACGTCGTGGGTGAGAAACTGGTGGCGGAAGTCCGGGGAGGCGTCGATCAGCAGCGCCTCGCCGGTGCGGTCGTTCTCGACCAGGATCGCCGGCCGGGTGCGCTCGACGCCGCGCTCGCGGGCGCGCTCGCAGGTCTCGCACTCGCAGCCGACCGTCGGCGTGCCCGTGGTGTCGCCGGTGCCCAGCAGGGTGACGCGCATTCGAGTCGAGTCGAGGGCCGACGGGGAGTAAGAGGTGTCGGAACCGGATGGGCGAGGGGGCGGGGTGCGGTCCGCGGACCCGCCCCGGCGGCGTCGACCGGGCGACTCGAGGGCTGGGGTCACCGGGCTGGGCGACTCGGCGGCTGGAGGTATCGACCCGACTCAGTGACTGTGGCTGTGGTCGTGATCGTGGTCGTGATCGTGATCGTGGTCGTGATCGTCGCTGGGGGTCGTTCCGCCGTCGCCGGCGATGAGTTCGTCGGCGTCGCCCTCGATCATGTCCATGTTCTTGAGGTTGTCGCGCTCCTCGAAGTCCTCGACGGCGTCGAGGACGTCCTCCTGGTAGATCGTGCGCCGGCCGTCGGTCAGCGCCTCGAGGACGGCCTCGCGGAGGACCATCCGGAGGTCGCTGCCGGTGAGCCCCTCGGTGAGGTCGGCCAGCTCCTCCGGGTCGAAGTCCGCGATGTCCATGTCCCGGGTGACCACGCGGAAGATGTCCGCGCGCATCTCGCGGTCGGGCTTGGGGAAGTTGACGATCTCGTCGAAGCGCCGCCAGGCCGCGGCGTCGAGCTGGTCGGGGTGGTTGGTCGCGCCGATCAGCAGCACCTCGTCGCGGATCAGGCTGATGTCGTCGATGGACTTCAGCAGCGTGTTGACCGCGCGCTTGAGGGCGGCGTGCTCGTCGCTGCGGCGGGTCTTCGCGACGGAGTCGAACTCGTCGATGAAGAGGATGCACGGCGAGAGCCGCTTGGCGACCTCGAAGGTGCGCTCGAGGTTCTTCGAGGTCTCCCCCAGGTACTGGGAGGCGACCATCGAGAGCTTCACCTCGACGCAGGGGAGCTGGTGCTCGTGGGCGATGGCGCGGGCGATGGTGGTCTTGCCGGTGCCCGGCGGGCCGACGAACAGGAGCTTCCCGATCTCGCGCAGGCCGATGTCCGCGAGGTAGTCGCGGTGCTCGATCGCGGTGACGATCTTCTGGAGCTCGTTCTTCTGGTCGGCCGTGAGCACCAGGTCGTCGAGGGTCATCTCTATCTCCTCGGGCGCGTGGATCTGGACGAGGTCGAGCATCTCCTCGTCCTCCTCGTCGCCGAAGTACTCCTGGAGGAGGTTGTCGATCCAGACCCGGTCGGCCTGGATGGGCCGGTTGGACTCGCGGGCCTCCTCGTAGGTCACGTCGACGTCGTCGCGGGACTCCAGCACCGAGGCCAGCGTCGGGTTCGACCGGATGCGGTCGTCCTCGGCCCGCTCGGCGAACCAGTCCAGGGCCATGTCGGTCTGGGTGATCGTCATCTTGCCGTACTCCTTGCGCTCGGTGAACAGCAGATCCGACACCGCCTCCCACGGCCGCTGGACGCCGGTCGCGGTGGTGGTGTTCTTCTCCATGGCGGTCAGCGGTCGTTCGATCTCGCCGTTCTCGGCGTAGAAGACCTCGCGGAATCGGGCCGGGAGGTCGTCGGGATCCAGGTCCCGATTGTCGTCGTACACGTGAGCCGTCAGGAGGAACTCGACTACCTTTACTGCCGGTTCGGTCATCCCGCAGAACTACCCGTCGCAGGGGTTTAATGCCGTCGGAGGGGCCCAGAATCGACGGAATCACAACCCCGCTTCACCTATCGGCAGGACTTGGTCGGTACTCGGGCGGCCCGGAGCCGCTCGAGGAGGGCGAATCCGACGGCCTCGGGGATTTATGCCGGTGGCCCGCCCAGCCCGGAGTATGCCCACGCCAGTCATCGCCGCCGCCCACCGGACCCCGCAGGGCAAGGAGGACGGCGCCTTCGCCGGGGTCCGCAGCGAGGACCTCTCGATCCCCCTCGTCGACCACGTCCTCGCGGAGACGGGGCTCGCGGCGGATCAGGTGGAGGACCTGCTGTGGGGCTGCGCCCAGCAGCGCCAGGAGCAGGACAACAACCTCGCCCGCGTGATCGCGCTCCTCTCGGAGCTCGGCGAGGGGGTGCCCGCGACGACGATCAACCGCTGGTGCGCCTCCTCGATGCAGGCGATCGTCTCCGCGAGCGACGCCGTCGCCGCCGGCAACCGCGAGTGCGTCGTCGCCGGCGGCGTCGAGAGCATGAGCCGCGTCCCGATGCTCGGGGAGGCATACACGTACCTCCACCCCGACCTCACCGAGCGGTACGACGTCGGCGACCTCCAGATGGGGATGACCGCCGAGAAAGTCGCCGCGGAGTACGGGGTGAGCCGCGAGGCCCAGGACGAGTACGCGCTTCGAAGCTACCGTCGGGCCGCCGAGGCGACCGACGCGGGCCGCTTCGACGACGAGATCGTCCCGATCGAGACCGACGCGGGCCTCGTCGAGGCCGACGAGGGCATCCGCCGGGACACCACCCTCGAGAAGCTCTCGAACCTCCGGCCCGTGTTCAAGAGCGACGGGACCGTCACCGCGGGCAACGCCTCCCAGATCAGCGACGGCGCCTCGGTGACCCTGGTCACCAGCCGCGCGTTCGCCGCCGACCACGGCCTCGACGTGCTGGCGGAGATCGGCACCAACCACGTCGCCGGGGTCGACCCGACGGTCATGGGAATCGGGCCGATTCCGGCCACCCGCGGGCTGCTGGAGCGCGCCGGCCGGGAGATCGACGACTACGACCTGGTCGAACTCAACGAGGCGTTCGCCGCCCAGTGTCTCTACTGCCAGCGCGAACTCGGCGTCGACGACGACCGCTTCAACGTCAACGGCGGCGCCATCGCCATCGGCCACCCCCTGGGCGCGACCGGCGCGCGCCTGCCGGTGACGCTGTTGCACGAGATGCGCAGGCGCGACGCCCACCGGGGCCTGGCGACGCTGTGCGTCGGCTTCGGCCAGGGCGCCGCCATCGAGTTCGAGCGGTGAGCGACCCCGGCTGACCGGCACTCGCCCCCGGTCCCCGGCGGGTCGCCCGCGCTCGGTCCCGTTTTACCGCTGGAGTTCCTATCGCGCTCACATGACCGCGAACCGATGGTGGGTCAAACTGGCGGCCCGGTGGCTGGCGCGCGTCGACGGCGTCTCGGGCATGATCAGGCTGGCGATGCTGGGGCTCACCGGGATCTCGACGGCGACGCTGACGCTCAGACAGTACGGCCACGGGGAGTACGCCTGGCCGCTGATCGCCGTCACCGTCGTGGGGACGCTGATCTTCACCTACCTCTACACCGAGGGCGGCGTCTGGAACCAGATGTCCCGGGACCGCCAGGACCTCTCGAGCAACTTCGCCAACCCGTCGATGCGGATGAACAACGAACTGCTCGCCCGGGCGGTGCTGGCGGCCCAGGAGAACCGCGAGCTGACCGAGGACGAGCGGACGGCGATCAAGCGGGAACTGGACGACGCCTTCGAGGAGTTCCGCGACGGGATCGAACTGGAAGAAGTGCGGTAGCGGAGCGTCGCGCGCAGACGTGGAGTGTCGCGCACGCGGACGTGTGTCCCGCCGCGCGGGCCGCTCAGTACTGGTAGTCGGTGAACTCGCCGACGGGGCCGGTGTCGTCGGCCTCGTCGATCTTCTCCCTGGCGTCCTCGAAGTCGCTCATCCGCACCTCGGTGCGCTCGTCGCGGATGGCGAACATCCCGGCCTCCGTCGCCAGCGAGGCGAGTTCGGCGCCGGAGTACTCCTCGAGGTCGGCCGCGAGGGCGGCGTAGTCGACGTCGTCGGCGACGTTCATCTCCCGGCTGTGGATGCGCAGGATCTGCTCCCGGCCCTCCTCGTCGGGCTTGGGCACCTCGATGAGGCGGTCGAACCGGCCGGGGCGCAGGATGGCCTCGTCGAGCATGTCGAAGCGGTTGGTCGCGGCCATGATCCGGACGTCGCCGCGCTCGTCGAAGCCGTCCATCTCGTTGAGCAGCTGCATCATCGTGCGCTGGACCTCGGCGTCGCCGGAGGTCTTCGAGTCGGTGCGCTTGGAGGCGACGGCGTCGATCTCGTCGATGAAGATGACCGAGGGCTCGCGCTCCTCGGCGAGTTCGAAGAGGTCCCGGACCAGGCGGGAGCCCTCGCCGATGAACTTGCGGACGAGTTCGGAGCCGGCCATCTTGATGAAGGTGGCGTCGGTCTCGTTGGCGACGGCCTTCGCGAGCATCGTCTTGCCCGTGCCCGGCGGCCCGTGCAGCAGGACGCCGCTCGGGGGCTCGACGCCGACGGCGGCGAACTGCTCGGGGTTGGCCAGCGGGTCCTCGACGGCCTCGCGGACCTCCCGGACCTGCTCGTCGATGCCGCCGATGTCCTGGTAGCTGACCTCCGGCGACTCGTCGACCTCCATCGCCTGGGCGCGGGCGTCGGTCTCGTCGTCGAGCAGCGTCTGGACGGCGAAGGAGTCGTTGACCGCGACGCGGTCGCCCGACTCGATGCGGTCCTCCATCCGGGGGGCGACCTCGGTGAGCACCTCCTGGTTGTTGCCGTGCTGCTTGATGACGACCCCGTCGTCGGTCACCTCCTCGATCGTGGCGACGTACAGCGAGGAGGTCTTGAGGACCTCGTTGCGTCGCTTGAGCTGGTTGACCTCCGCTTTCAGGTCCTCGCGGCGATCCTCGGCCTCTTCGAGCCGGTCGTCCAGTTCGTCGTTGACCTGGACGATCCGCCGGTAGTGCTGACGGATCGCGTCGAGCCGCTCGGCCTCGGACATTTCGGGGTCGAGGTCGAGCCGCGGACGATCGGGGAGTGACGGACTCCGGGACATTAGCTGTCGGTCCTAGGGGTCGGTCGTTAATGTGGCTTTGGGTCGCCCCGGGGTTTGCGTCGACTCCGGTTCCCGCCGGCGACGGCCGTCCTCCGTCCGTCGCTCGCGAACGCGAGCGCGGGCGAACTGGGTTCCCTCACTCCTCGAGCAGGCCGTCCATCTCGTCGATGTAGCTCCGGTAGGCGTCGGTCGCGGACTCGATCGGCTCCGTGGAGGCCATGTCGACGCCGGCGGTCCGCAGCGCCGCCAGGGGGTACTCCCGCCCGCCGAGTTCGAGGAACGACCGGTAGTCGGCGGCGGCCCCCTCGCCCTCCTCGCGGATGCGTTCGACGATGGCCATCGCGGCGCAGATGCCCGTCGAGTACTGGTAGACGTAGAACGCGCGGTAGAAGTGCGGGATGCGCATCCACTCGCGGACGATCCGGTCGTCGACGGTGGCGTTGGCGTAGAACTCCCGCTTGAGGTCGCCGTACAGTTCGTCGAAGCGGTCGGGCGTGAGCGCGCCGCCCTCCTCGCTGATCTCGTGGATCTGCTGTTCGAACGCCGCGAACATGGTCTGGCGGAACAGCGTCGAGCGGACGCGCTCGAGGAACTCGTCGAGGACGTGCCGGCGGAGGTGGTCGTCCTCGACGGTCTCCAGGAGGTAGTTCGTCAGCAGCGTCTCGTTGACCGTCGAGGCGACCTCGGCGGTGAAGATGTCGTAGCTGGCGTACTGCCAGGGCTGGGCGTCGCTGGCGAGTTCCGAGTGCAGCGAGTGGCCCAGTTCGTGGGCCAGCGTGAACATCGAACTGACGTCGTCCTGGTAGTTCATCAGGATGAACGGCTGGGTGTCGTAGGTGCCGGCGGAGAACGCACCCGAACGCTTCCCGCGGTTCTCGTAGACGTCGACCCAGCGCGACTCCAGCCCCTCCGCGAGCCGCTCCTGGTAGGCCTCCCCCAGCGGCGCCACCGCGTCGACGACGTACTCCACCGCCTGCTCGTACGGGATCTCGGGGCTCTCGCCGCCCAGGACGGGCGCGTAGAGGTCCCACATCTGGAGTTCGTCGACGCCGAGGCCCTTCTTCTTCAGGTCGACGTGGGCGTGCAGGGCGTCGAGGTTCTCGCGGACGGTCTCCAGGAGGGTGTCGTAGACCTCGACGGGGACGTTCGGCCCGTCGAGGGCGGCCTCGCGCGCGCTGTCGTAGTCGCGGGCGGCGGCGAGTTTGACGTCGCCCTTGACGCTGTTCTGGAGCGCGGTGCCGACGGCGTTGCGCACGTCGGCCCAGCGGTCGTAGAAGGCCTCGTGGACCTCCTGGCGGAACGCGCGGTCGGGGTGGCGCTGGAGCTTCGTGAAGTTGCCCTGGGTGATCTCGACGGCCTCGCCGTCCGGGCGCTCGACGGTCGGGAACTCCATGTCGGCGTCGGCGAGCATCGAGTAGACTTCGCTGGCGCCCGAGGTGACCTCCGAGAGGTCCGCCAGCAGTTCCTCGACCTCCGAGGAGCGGGTGTGGGGTTTCATCCGCAGCACGTCGTCGAAGTAGTGCTCGTACGCGGCCAGGGCCGGCTCCTCGTCCATCCAGTCGTCGACCTCCTGGCGGGTGAGCTGCTGGAGTTCGGGCTCGAGGTAGCTCACCGCGCTGTAGGCGTCGGTCCCCAGCGACTGGGCCTTCGCGGCCATGGCCTGGTACTCCTGGTCGCGGGTGTCCTCGGCGCTGCGCAGCCGCGCGTAGGAGACCACCATCTCGACCTCCCGAAGGATCTCCTCCTCGGTCTCGAGGGCCGACAACAGGGTCTCGGGCCCCTCGGTCACCCGGCCCTCGTAGGCCGACAGCTCCTCGATCCGCTCGGAGACGGCCTCGAAGGCCGCCTCCCACTCCTCGTCGCTCCCGTAGATGTCCTCGAGGTCCCACTTGTACTCGGCGTCGATGTCGCTCCGCTCGCGGACGGTACTCATTGGCCGACAGTTCGGCCCCGCCCGGCTAAACGTATTCGTTCCCGGAACCCGCCGATTCGACCGGTACCGGGGGCCGCGCGGCGCCCCCGTAGTCCCCGAAGTCCGCGACCGCCGCCCGTCCCCGAAGTCCGCAGACCACACCCCGTCCACGGAGCCCGCGAACCGCCGCCGCGTGGCGCGCGTTCGCCGCGCCTGTGTGGTGTGTGGGCACGGAACACTTTTGAGAGGGTGTCGTATCTTGGGGGGTGTGCAAGACGAAACCGAACCGCTGCCGTACGAGCAGCGACACGTACCCTTCGAGGACCGGCCGGGCGTCGACGTCTGGCCGGACGGGGCCCGGATGGCCGTCGTCCTCTACGTCACCCCCGAGGAGTGGCGCTGGCGACGCAAGGAAGCGCTGGGCGTGCGCGGCTCGCGGACGCTGCCGGAGGAACCCGAGCCGTCGCTGAGTACCCGGAGCGCCGTCAAGTACGGCTTCGACGTGGGACTGCCCCGACTGCAGGAGATCCTCGACGACCGGGACGTGAAGATCACGCTGCCGACCGGCGCCGCCGCGGCAAAACGGCACCCGGAACCGATCAGGTCGTTCCACGACGCCGGCCACGAGATCAACGGCCACTCCTACAGCGAGGGGACGCCCCCGACGACCATGACCCGGGAGCAACAGCGCGACGACATCGAGACCAGCGTCGAGATCCTCGAGGACGTCACGGGCGACCGCCCGCGCGGGTGGCTCGGCCCGGCCGTCCTCTCGAACCAGGACACGCTGGATCTCCTCCTGGAGTACGGCTTCGAGTACCACTGCGACCTCCAGGACGACGAACTCCCCTACTTCGTCGACTGGGACGACCGCACGCTCGTGGAGGTCCCCTACCGGATGGTCGGCAACGTCAACGACTTCTACCTCTACGCCGCCCGGGAACACCGCTTCTCGCCGACCCAGGCGCTCGAGTACCTCGAAGACACCTTCGACGCGTACTACCGCCGCGCGGCCACCCGGCCGAACCTGTTCATCTACGGGACCCACCCGTTCGTCAGCGGGCGGCCGGACTCCAGCGTCGTCTTCGAGGACTTCCTCGACTACGTGCGGGGCCACGACGACGTCTGGCTGACGACCTACGGTGAGATCGCCGACTACTGGCGCGAGGAGTTCGGCGACGGCTACCCCGTCTGAGGGGCCGCGGGGGAGCCACGGCGGTCGCCCGCGAGGCCCGCAGCGGCGGCGTGGCGGTCGCCCGCGAGGCCC
>JBDGUA010000050.1:0-19337 GCA_042216345.1 Haloferacaceae archaeon | reverse complement strand
ACGGCGGTCGCCCGCGAGGCCCGCAGCGGCGGCGTGGCGGTCGCCCGCGAGGCCCGCAGCGGCGGCGTGGCGGTCGCCCGCGAGGCCCTCGGAGGCGCCCGTTCGCCCGACGCTACGCCGAGTAGGCCTCCCGCACGCCCTCGTCGTGTTTGTCCACGATGATCCGGCGGATGTCGCGCGAACT
This sequence comes from Haloferacaceae archaeon, assembly GCA_042216345.1. Classification (GTDB taxonomy): domain Archaea; phylum Halobacteriota; class Halobacteria; order Halobacteriales; family Haloferacaceae; genus JBDGUA01. The sequence goes on along the minus strand of JBDGUA010000050.1, from coordinate 19,153 downwards.
CCGGAGCGCGGTGACCTGGGACTCCCGGTCGGTGCAGAGCCGCCGGAACATCGCGACGCCGATCTTGGCGTGGAACTGCTCCTCCGGATCGATGACGTCGTCGTAGATCCGGGCGGTCTCGTCGTCGTAGTACTCCTTCTCCTTGCCGACCCGGTAGCTGGCCATCCGCTCGGAGCCACACTGCATCATCGCGGCGATCTCGATGGCGCTCCGGCCGTCGTACTGCGACCAGTACTCCTTGGTCGACTCGTGGGTGCGCTCGAACGTCTCCTCGGGGTTGCCACCGAGGTTCCAGATGCGCTGGGCCAGCAACCGTCCGTGCTTTGCCTCGTCCTCCATCTGTTTCAGCAGGTGGACGAAGACCTGGGAGTCGTCGACCTCCGTCAGCTGTCGCCGCGGCAGGTCGACGGCGGCGATCTCGTTGTAGATGCGCGTGTAGAGCCCCTCCCGGACCTGTTCCTCGTCGAGTTTCTCGTCGAACCGCGACTCGTCGAGACCGTTGTCGTAGATGAACGCGTCCACCTCGGCGACGAGTCGCTCGGCGAACTCGTCGGGCGGGAGCGGGAGGTCCTCCTCGGAGAGCCGGTCGTGGGTGTCCATGGCGGGAAGTCGGAGATATTTGCTAATAAAGATTGGTGAGCGGTACCGTGACTCACGGCCCCTGCCCCGGAGCGGCGCCCGCGCTCACCAGGCGGTCCAGCCGCCGTCGACCGAGAGCACCTGGCCGGTGACGAACCGGGCGCGGTCGCTGACGAGGAACGCCACGGCATCGGCGACGTCCTCGGGTTCGCCGAGCGTCGGCAGGAGCGTCCGGTCAGTGACCGACTCCAGGCTGGTCCGGTCGGTCTCCCCGGTCTGCCAGACGTCGGCGGTCATGCCCGTCTTGACGAAGCCGGGCGCGACCGCGTTGACCCGGACGCCGTGCGGGGAGTAGTCCACTGCGAGCTGCCGGGTGAGGTTCGCGATGGCGCCCTTCGCAGCGGCGTACTCGGGTCGGGTCGGGTAGCCCCGCAGGCCGAACTGGGAGCTGACGTTGACGAGGCTCCCGGCGTTTCGCGCCCGCATCTCCCCGAGGACGCGGTGGCAGACGTTGTACGCCCCGTCGACGTGGACGGCGAACGCGCGGCGCCAGTCCGCCGGCTCGAGTTCGTGGATCGGAACGCCGATCGAGCCGACGCCGGCGTTGTTGACGGCGACCGAGAGCGGTCCCTCGCTGCGGGCCGCCTCGACAGCCCGGTCGACGTCCTCGCCGGCGGTGACGTCGCCGACGACGAGTTCGCCCCGGTCGACCGCCGTCTCGAAGGAGGGGCCGTCGTCGTTCGGCGCCCGCTCGCGGTCCAGTCCCACGACGTAGGCGCCGTCGGCCGCCAGCCGGGCGGCGACCGCGCGGCCGATGCCCGACGCGGCGCCCGTGACGAGCGCGGTTCCCTCGAGGGCCATGAGTGTTACATCTGGACCCGGTCGGCCTCGGGCAGGAACCGCTGGTCGAGGATCTGGTCCCAGGGCGGCGTCCCCTGGTCGAGGATGCCGGAGAGGTGCATCGCCCGGGCCAGGTTCTCCAGCGAGGACTTCCGGAAGGAGTTCGGCCAGACGCCGACGTGGCTGATCTCGAGTTTCTTCTCGAGGACCTTCTCGGCCAGCGGGCGGTCGATGTTGTCCCAGAGGTCGGCCCACAGCTTCGCCACCTCGCCGGTGTTGTTGCGGTAGAACTCGCCGGCCTTGGCGTGGGCGTCGACGACGCCCTGGAGGAACTCGGGCTGCTCCTCGATGGTCCGCTGGCCGGCGAGCAGCACCAGATTCGGGATCTTCGCGTACTCCCAGGTGCCGTAGACCCGCCGCCAGTCGCCGGACTCGATGCGCGGGATCGAGACGGTGATGTTGCTCCAGCCGGCGTCGATGATGCCCTCGTCGAGCCCGGAGATCGTCTCGCCCAGTCCGCCCATGGCCTTCAGTGTCACCTCGTCGAGGCTGATCCCGTCGGCGGACTCGATCGAGGCGGCCAGCAGCTGCTGGGACACCGACCCGGGGTTGGTGAACCCGACCGTCTTGCCGGCGAGGTCCTGGATGGTCTCGATGTCCGAACTGGCCGGCGTCACCACGTCGATCGGCGGCGGTTCGTCGATGTTGGCGATGATGTGCACCGGCGCCCCGGACGTGAACGCCTTGATCACGCCGGCGCCCGAGCCCCCCGCGATCGGAATCCCGCCGGTGACGACGCCACGGATCGTCGTCCCGCCGCCCCCGAACGAGGTCACCTTGCCCAGTTCGAGGCCCTGCTCCTCGTAGAATCCCTGCTGCTGGGAGACGGGGAAGATCAGCCCCGACGGGACGATCGGGTAGTGCGAAGCCGCTGCCTGGAACGTCTCGACGCCCGATCCGGGCGTCTTGGTCGTCGGCTGGGTCGTCCCGGAGTCGTCGCTGGTCGTCGTCTCTGTACCATCGGAACTCGAGCCGCCCGAACACCCTGCTACGAGGCCCGAGACGCCGACGCCGGTCGCCGCGAGGAACGACCGACGATCGAGACGATTCGACGTGCCACGAGCCGTGCCATCATCTGTCACGACACTACCACCTACACGAAAGACGATAATAGTTTCGGGGCGGGAAACCAGGAGACGGCGAGTGTCCGGCGGGAGTCAGATCAGCGTCGGAAGCTCCCGGAGCGACTCGATCTCGTGGGTCGGCTCGACGGACAGGTCGTACTCGCGGCGGTGCGAGCGGCGGACGAACGCCGAGTCCAGGCCCGCGTTGTGGGCGGCCTCCACGTCGGAGTCGCTGTCGCCGACGTAGAGCGCCCGCCGGGCGCCGAGGTCCTCGATCGCCCGGTGGAGGTAGTGGGGGTCGGGCTTCTTGCGGGTGATCCCCGCCAGCGTCGGCTCCCGACCGTAGGCCGCGCCGAAGAACTCCCCCACGTCGTGGACCGAGAGGACGTGCTGGACCGTCTCGTGCTGGTTGTTCGAGACGACCCCCAGCGCCAGGTCGTGGTCGTCGCGGAGCGTCCGGAGCGCGTCGACGTCGCCGTAGAGCGGCTTCTCGCCGGTCTCGAGGGCCTCGCGCTGGACGGCGGCGGCGTTGGCCTCCCGGCGCGCCCAGAGGTCGTGCGGGTCGAGGTCGTGGCTGGCGGCGATCCGGCGGACGCGCTCGGGCGTCGCCCGGAGGATCTGCTCGACCTGCTCGTCGTCGGCCTCGACGCCGAACTCCCCGAAGGTGTCGCGAATCGACTCCCGGACGATGGCCCAGTCAGTCAGGTGGGTCAGCACGCCGTCGTTGTCGAACACGACCGCGTCGTAGGTCATCGCCAGCGTGTAGGGCCCGGAGCTATCAGTCCCTTTCGCTCCCGGACGTCGACGGAGACGTCTGTGCCGCCACCCCGTGGTCGGGGACACGGCCTCGAAAGCCCCTGGCCGTCTCGGCTCGGGCGACTCGCTGCGCGCTTCGCTCCCTCGCTACGCTCGGTCACTCCAGTGCTTACTTCTTCGTCCGTCCCCGAGACGGCCAGCCCCTTTCAGTCCCGCCCGAAACGTGGGCGAGCGGGCGTGGTACGGCGGCAGGTCGGGTGCGGGTGGCTGTGGTTACCCGTCGCCCGAACCGTCGAGAACGTCGTCCACGCCATCGAGCACGGAGTCCATCGCGCGTGAGCGCGAAAGCGCCTCGATCCGGCGCTGGTCGAAGACCTCGCGGACGGTCTCGATGGCCTCCTCGTCGCGCTCGAAGTCGACGCCTGGATAGTCGACGTTCGTGAGGATCAGCGGTCCCGGCGGCGCCGGCCCGACGCCGTCGCCGTCGAGATGTTCCGGGGAGAGAACGCGGTCGACGAACGCGAGGTCGGCCGCGCCAGACCCGACCGACCGGACCAGGGTGACGACCCGCCGGACGAGTTCGCGCGCGAAGCCCGCGCCGCTGATCCGGAGGACGAGGAAGTCGCCGTCGCGCCGGAGCGACCCCGTGATCTCGCGGACGGTGTTCCGGCGGTCGGTGGTGAGGTTGTGGAAGTCGTGCTCGCCGCAGACCGTCTCGAGCGCCGCGCGGGTCCGGTCGTCGTCGACGGTGGGGGCCGTCGGGGTATCGCCCGCGGCGGCGGGCGGCGCGTAGAGGTGGTAGGTGTAGGTCCGCCGGGTCGCGTCGTGGGTGGCGTGGAACCCCGCCGGCACGTCCGCGCCCGCCCACGCCCGGACGGTCCCCGGCAGTTGGCCGTTGAACGCCCGCGGGGTCAGCCACTCGGGGCACTCGAAGGCGACCGTCTGGGCGACCGCCGAGACGCCCGCGTCGGTCCGACCGGCGGCGGCGTAGCCCGGTGGCTTGTCGGCGCCGGAGTCGAGGACCCCGTGCGCCCGGAGCGCGTCGAAGAGGGTGTCCTCGACGGTCGGGACGTCGGGCTGGCGCTGGAAGCCGTAGAAGGGCCGCCCGTCGTAGGCGACCCGGAAGGCGCGCATCGAACTCATCGTCGCGTCCCGTCCGGTCGGTCGTGCTCCGACGTCACCGCGGGATCACCCCTCCCAGGGGACCGCCAGGACGGGGGTCTGCGCGGTCCGCAGGACGCGTTCGGTCACGCTCCCGAGGACGCCGTGGGCCACCCCCGAGCGCCCGTGGGTCGCCATCACGATCAGGTCGCAGTCGTGGTCGTCGGCCTCCTCGACGATCCTGCGGTGGGGCGTGCCCCGGCCCACGACCGGCCGCACCTGGACGTCGGGGCCGACCCGGTCGGCGACGGCCTCGACGGTCGCCGCGGCCCGGGACTCGCCGTCCCCGCGGACGTCCTCGAACAGCGCGTTCCGCTCGCCGAGGACGTCGACGACGCCGCTGTCGACCACCGAGAGGATCACCAGTTCGGCGCCGTACTGCGCCGCGAGGTCGCTCGCCCGCTCGGTCGCCGCCGCGACGGCGGCGTCGGTCTCGTCGCCGGCGACGGGCAACAGGATGCGGTCGTACATGGTCGACCGTGCGGACCCGAAGACGAAAACAGTGGGGTTACTCGCGCGGGCGGAGCAGCGTCGGCCGCGAAGGAGACGCCCGGTCAGTTGAGCAGCGACGGGCCGAACACCGTCAGCACCAGCGCCGCCAGCATCAGCAGACCGACCGAGGTGGTGATCGTCCGCACGACGGCGTAGGGCTTCTCGACCGGCAACCGCGACACCACGGCCTCGGCGGCCATGCGGAGGATGCGCCCGCCGTCGAGCGGGTAGCCGGGCACGCAGTTGAACATGCCCAGCTGGAGGTTGATCCACGCGGTCCAGAACAGCAGGTTCGCGAGCACGAACACGCCGTCGCCGAGGGGCGCCAGCGGCCCCTGGATCACGTAGAAGTTCGCCACCGACGGGGTGAAGCCCGGGAAGTTGGGGATGCCCAGGACGAACGACGCCAGCGGCAGCAGCAGCGCGAGGTAGATCAGCGACAGCGGCGCCGGCGGCATCCCCGGGAGCTGGCTCGGCGAGGTGGCGCCGGGACCACCGTCGCCGCCGAGCAGTTCGAGGTACGTCCCCGCCGGGTAGGACTGGATGCCGAAGTCCGAGAACAGCAGGCCGCTCGTCCCGGGGAAGATCCGGACGCCGAGGTAGGCGCCCTGCCTGTCGGGCGCGTCGTCGAGTTCGACCTGGTAGGTGCGGTACTCGCCGTCGGCGTAGACCGTCACCGGGACCGTCCGCCCGGGGTCCATCCCCGCCAGCGTCGCCGAGAGGTCCTCCGAGGAGGAGATCTGCTGGCCGTCGATGCTGGTGACGACGAAGCTACGGTTCGTGGGGACGCCAGCGTGGTCCATGGCGCCGCCGTCCATCGCGCGGATGACGTACGCGCCGACGGGGATCACCCGCTCGCCCCGGGAGGTCGACAGGCGGGCGACCGACCGGTTCTCGACGGCCTCGCGGAAGGCCGCGCGCGTGTGAACCTCGGTGCCGTTGACGGCGGTGACCCGGATCGGCGGGTCCTCGGGCGCCACGGACAGGTTCGCGGGGTTGCCCCCGATGGTTCCCGTGACGACGAGGTCGCGCTCGACGGTCACCGTCCGAGTCCGGCTCCCGTCGTCGACGCGGACGGGCACCGAGCGGTCGTCGGTCCGCAGGAGGACGGCGTCGAAGTCGCTCTCGTTGGCGACCGGCGTCCCGGCGACGGCGGTGATCCGGTCGCCCTGCCCGATGCCGGCGGCGTCGGCGGGCGAGCCCTGGTAGGCGCCCGAGACAGCCACGCCGGGGGCGACGCCCACGGCGGCGACGACCGGGCCGAACAGCAGCGCGAAGGCGACGGCCGTGACCACGAAGTTGTTTGTGACGCCCGCGGCGAACATCCGCGAGCGGGCGCCGCGGGAGGCCCGGCGCTGGCTCTCCTCGTCCGGTTCGACGAAGGCGCCGACGGGGATGATCGTCAGGAAGACCAGCCCCATCGACTCGACGTCGATGTCCTCGACGCGGCAGAGCAGGCCGTGGCCCCCCTCGTGGACGACCAGGCCCACCAGCAGGCCGAAGACGATCTCCGGCGCGACCGACAGGGGGAGGAAGGGGTTCACGCCGGGGATGACCAGGAAGCTCCGGGGCTGGTTGATGACCGTCGGCTGCGGGGGGTTCTGCAGGATCGAGAGCCCGACCAGCAGCAACTGGAGGAAGATCCCGACCATCAACACGAGGGCGAACCCGAGGCCGACGTTGGTCCAGGCCCGCCAGAAGCGGCGGGGCTGGGCGAGCCGATCGAGGAGGTCGCGGCCGCGTTTCGTGTGCAGCGTCGCCAGCGGCCCCTGCAGTCGGAGCGACTCCGGGAGGTAGCCCCGGGCCTGGAGCCACCGGGCGGCGGCCACGTAGGCGAGCAACCCGATCAACACCCACAGCAGCGTTTGCATCGGTCGAACGGAGTATCGCGCCGGGGAAAGGCGTTCGGGTTGGGCCCGGCGCGTCGCTGATCGACCGACGGCGGGTGCGCGCGGGTCCTCAACTGTGCCCCCTGACCTGGCGGCAACTGCGCCCCCTAACTGACGGGCGAATCGGGTCAAGGTTTTGTGGCGGGCGGTCCTCCACCGACCGATGTTCGACAGCCGCCACTACGAGGTCCGCCAGAAGGTCAGTCTCGGGAACAAGTACAACGTCTACGAGGACGGCGAGCAGATCCTCAGCTCCGCGCAGAAGAAGTTCCGGCTGAAGGAGGACTTCCGGTTCACCGACCCCGACGGGGACCGCGAGGTGTTCCGCGTGAAGGCCGACAGCATGCTCGACATCGCCGCCGCCTACGACGTCGTCGACAGCCGGACCGACGAGCGCGTCGGCGCGGTCCGCCGCAAGGCCTCCTCGTCGTTCTTCGTCCACGAGTACGAACTCCTCGACCCCGACGGCGACGTCGTCGCGACCGTCAGCGAGGACAGCCTCCTCAAGGCGTTCCTCCGGCGGTTCCTCACGACGCTGATCCCGTTCGCCTACACCATCGAGTCGCCGACCGGCGAGGACCTCGGCGCGGTACGCGGACAGTTCTCGCTGCGCGACCGCTACACGGTCGACCTCGCCGGCGACGACCTGGACCCGCGGCTGGCGGTCATCGCGACGGTCGTCATCGACGCCATCGAGGCGAACTGAGCGCCCGATCGAGAAACCGTGGCGCGACCGTACGCCGCCCCGAGAGTCCGCGGGCGCGGACGTAGGCCGCGCTCGACGGGCGTCCCTAGCCCTCCCGGCGCAGCCGCCGGACCACGAACTCGGTGTCGAGTTCGCCGAGGAACTCGCCGAGGCGTGGCCCCTGGGTGGCGTCGAAGAACAGCCGGTAGCCCGCCGCGAAGAAGTCGCTCACCTCGAGCCCGTTTCGCTTGGCGGTCTCGTAGACCTCGCCCTGGATCTCCTCGCCGCTGTGGCCCGCCGCGACGAAGTCGGCCAGTTCGTCGAGCGCCCGCTCGACCTCGGGGTCGAAGTCGACGTCGGGGAGGTCGGCCTGGAGGCGGTAGTTGTACTCGTTGTCCATGCGCTCGGCCCACGTGCGGGCCTTCTCGACGCGCTCCATCGCCTCCTCGATGGCCCACGCGGGCGTCTCGTCGGTGATGTGGCCCTCGTTCCTGGCCATCTGGACGCGCAGGTCGCGGTCGTCGGTCATGCCGAGGACGGCGGCGAAGGTGTACGGCAGGCGGACGCGCTCCTCGCGCACCGCCTCGACCAGCAGCGGGTAGGCCCGCTCGGCCAGCGCCGCCACCGACTCGTCGGGGTCGTCCTCCTCGCCGAAGTAGATGCGCTCGAAGCGGTCGAACTCGTCGACGAGCTGGTCGAGGCGCTCGAGGTCGAAGTCCTTGGCCTTCTTCGGGTTCCGGACGAAGAAGTACCGCAGCACCTCCGGCTCGAGCAGTTCGAGCACCTGCTTGACCGTGACGATGTTGCCCGCCGACGAGGAGAGGGGCTCGCCGTTGAGGGTGAACCACTCGTAGACCATCGGCACCGGCGGCTCGATGCCGAGGACGTTCTCGGCGATGTCGGTGCCGCTGGGCCAGGAGCCCTCGGCGTGGTCCTTGCCGAACGGCTCGAAGTCGACGCCCAGCACCTGCCACTGGCCGGGCCACTCGAAGCGCCAGGGGAGCTTGCCCTCCCGGAAGGTGGAGGTGCCCCCGTGGCCGCAGCCCTCGATGGTGCGGTTGCCGGCCTCGAGGTCCTCGCAGACGTAGTCGACGGTCCCGGCCTCCAGGTCCACGTCGGTCACCCGCCCGGTGAGCTTGCCGCACTCGGCGCACTGGGCCATGAACGGCACGTAGTCGTCGTCGACCTTCTCCTGGTACTTGCTCAGGACCTCGCGGGCCTCCTCGCGGTGCTCCAGGACGTGCCGGACCACGGGGTCGAACGCGCCCGACTCGTACAGCTCCGTGTTCGAGACCATCTCGACGGGGACGTCGAGTCGCTCGGCGTCCTGGCGGAGCAGCTCCGCGAAGTGGGCGCCGTAGGAGTCGGCCTCGCCGAAGGGGTCCGGGATGTCCGTGTAGGGCTTGCCGAGGTTGCGACCGAGGGCACCGGCGTCCACGTCGCCCAGTTCGACGATGCTGCCGTCGGTGTCGGCGAGCTTCCGGGGGAGCTTCCGCAGGGCGTCCCTGTCGTCGCTGGTGAAGACCTGGCGGACCTCGTGGCCGCGCTCGCGCAGCACCGCGGCGACGAAGTAGCCGCGGATGATCTCGTTGAAGTTGCCCAGGTGGGCGACGCCGGAGGGCGAGACCCCGCCCTTGACGACGATGGGATCCGTGGGGTTGCGGGCCTCGATCTCGTCGGCGACGGCGTCGGCCCAGAAGGCGCGGTGGCGCTCGGTCGCGGGCTCCACGGCGGGGGCCGCCTCGCCGGCGTCCTCGCTGTTCTCCGACTCGGTCATCGCTGCGCCCAGTAGGTGGGTTCCGTCTCGACGCCGACGGGGACGATGTCGGTCCCGGTGTGGTCGCCGCCGAGGACGGCCCGTTCGACGTTCTTCGGGTCGGTGCCGTCGAGGACGACCGTCCGCATCCCCGCGCGTTCGATCAGTTTCGCCGCCAGCAGGTCCACCGGCGCGGAGGCGCCCGCGCTGCGGCTCATCGGCGCGATCACGTCGACCAGTTCGGTGGGCGTCAGCTCGTCGTACTTCTCGGCGGTCGCGTCCGTGGAGGGGTCGGCGCTGAAGACGCCGTCGACGCTGGTGGCGTAGACCAGCAGGTCGGCGTTGGTGTACTCCGCGAGCGCGGCGGCGACCGCGTCGGTGGTCTGGCCGGGCATCACCCCGCCCATGACGGCCACGTCGCCCCGGCGGATGGCGTCGCCGGCCTCGTCGTAGTCGTGGGCCGGCGTCGGGTCGACGACGTCCCCGAGCGCAGCGATCAGCAGCCGGGCGTTGAGCCGGGTGACGTCGATGCCGAACTGGTCGAGCTGGACCTCGTTGGCCCCGAGCTCGCGCGCGGCGTCGATGTACTCGCGGGCGACCCCGCCGCCGCCGACGACGGCGCCGACCTCACAGCCCTCCTCAACGAGCGACTCGACGACACCGGCGTGGCCCTCGACGCGGGCGGCGTCGAGGTCGGGCGCGAGGACGCTCCCGCCGACGGAAATGACGACTCTCATTGCCTCCGAGTTGCCGTGTGTCGCTCTTAAGGATTGTCAAGACGGGACGCCCCCGAGGCGCCCTCACGCGGCGGTTCCGGCGGCCCTGGAGCGTTCGCGCCCCGGCGCGACCCTTCAGACGTCGAACAGCTGCGCGGCGTTGTCGCGCCGGATCCGCTCGCGCTCGCGTTCGCTCACGTCCAGCGCGTCGATGGTGTCGGCCATCTCCCCGATGATCTCCTCGCGGATCGGGTAGTCGGTGCCGAAGGCCATCCGGTGGGTGCCCAGGGTCTCGGTCGCGTACTGGATGCCGGGCTGGTCCCAGAACGTCGTCGCGAACAGGAAGTTGTCCATGCGGTCCTCGAACTCCTCGCGGGTCAGCCCGAAGTCGTCGTCGGTGGCGACGGTCCGGGACTCCAGGGACTCCTCGTTGTCGAAGTAGCGGAAGACCGACGGCATGAACGTCCCGCCGAGGTGGCCGTGGACGAACTGCAGGTCGGGGAACCGCTCCAGCACGTCCGATCGGAGCAGCCTCCCGACGACGACGTGGTGGGAGAAGGGCCGGCCGACGGTGCGGGACATGTCGTACTCGTGCATCCCGCGCTGGGGGATGGGCTCGGGCGCGATGTGGACCAGGACGGGCACGTCGAGCTCCTCGGCGGCCTCGTAGAGGTCGAAGTAACACTCCTCGTCGGGGAGGTAGCCGTGGGCGTGGGTGCAGATGTTGACCGCGCCGAAGCCGAGCTCCTCGACCGCGCGGTAGAGCTCGTCGGCGGCGTACTCGGTCCCGACGGGGACCTCAGCGGCGCCGATGAACCGGTCGGGGTACTCCGCGATGGCCTCCGCGAGGAGGTCGTTGTACTCGCGGCTCATCTCGAGGGTGTCACAGAAGTTCGTCCAGCCCGCCGCCGAGACGACCGCCGCGTCGACGTCGGCCTCGTCCATCCGCTGGACACGCGCGTCCATGTCGTACATCGAGTCCTCGAGCGTGATGAGGCGCATCCCCTCGCGCATCACCCGCCGGGCCGTCTGCCCGTCGCTCAGTTCGACCGTCTTGACGGTGTCGCCGGCGCGGACGTACTGCTCGATGTTGGTGACGTGCTCCTCGGGGATCCAGTGGTGGTGGACGTCAACTTTGCCCATGCCACCCCCTGCCGGTGGGTCCCTATAGTCGTTGCGTTGGCCCGAGGACCGCCTCGCGCCCGTCGCGGCGACCCCCCGGGACGGCGCGCCGGTGGCGACACCCATTTACCGGGAACGGACCTCCACGGAGGTATGCAACCACTGGGCATCGTCGGGCCCGGCGCGAACGACCTGCTCGCGCCCCTGGCCGCCCGCCTCGACGGACGGGTCGCGACGGTCGAACGGTTCTCGGAGACGCGGGCCTCGCGGGCGGAGGCCCCGGGCCCCGCGGCCTCGTTCGCCCTCGACGCGAATGGCGACTGGACCGGCGACGGCACCGATCGCTCGTTCGACGACCTGCTGGACGACCTGGCGCCCGACTACGACTACGTCCTGGCCGCGGGCTTCCCGGAGGCCCGGATTCCGACGGTCGCGCTGGCCACCGACGAGACGGTCGCCGGCGAGGTCGTCCTCGAGGCCGACGCCGCGGACGACGTCGACCTCGACGCCCTCGCGGGGCGCCTCAAGGAGCTGGAACCGCACGTCACCCTGGAGTCGCTCGTCGAGCGCGCGAAGGCGTCGCCGCGGGCCGACCGCGCGGGCGCCATCGCCACGTTCACCGGGCGCGTGCGCGGACGCGACGCCCCGGACGACTCCTACACCGAGCGCCTGGAGTTCGAGAAGTACGCGGGGGTCGCCGAGGAGCGGATGGATCGCATCTGCGAGGAACTGACCGAGCGCGAGGGCGTCTTCGAGGTGCTCATGCACCACCGCGTGGGCGTCATCGAGGACGGCGAGGACATCGTCTTCGTGGTCGTGCTCGCGGGCCACCGTCGGGAGGCGTTCCGCACCGTCGAGGACGGGATCGACCGCCTCAAGGACGAGGTGCCGATCTTCAAGAAGGAGACGACGACCGACGAGGAGTTCTGGGTCCACGACCAGTCCTGAGCGCCCGCGACGGCGGGTGCCCCCGGCTGTCGCGCCGCGATGCGCGGGACGCTCGGAGGGGACAGAACCGGCAATTACCACCGGGTTTTCGCCGCGAACGGCGCGGTAAGGGCGGATTTAACCCGCCATTTGTTCACCCGGACACCTCCAGAGATAATCACTCAAATCGCTTCGTAAAATGTCTAACGGATTCTAGAAGCGTCGTGAAAGGTCCGGTTCAGATCGTTTCACGGTGAAATTCCCCGAATCACCGGCAACGTTCCCCCCTTTATATACTGATCCCGGTCCTGGCACCGAGTGAAGCGATATGAGCGCTACAGCAACTCCCTCCACCGACGCGACGTCGAAAGAAGAGCGCCTGAAGCAGTACCTCAAGGAGAAGGCCGCGGACGGCGAGCTCTACTTCAAGAGCAAGTTCATCGCGGACGAGGTCGGCCTCTCGCCGAAGGAGATCGGCGCCCTGATGGTGAAGCTCCGCGACTCCGCGACCGAGATCGAGATCGAGAAGTGGTCGTACACGAGCGCGACCACCTGGCGCATCGAACCCGTCTGAACGTCGCGACAGTCCCCGCACTCGCGGAACGGGGCCCCCGCCGCGAACGGCGCTCCTGGTCCCCCACCTGCCCCCACCCGCGAGGTCACAATTGTTTTCTCCGCCGGCCGTGTATCACGAGCGATGGCTGAGTTCTCCGACAGCAGCGGGCGGGGGGCCGACGCCCGCTCGGAGCCGCAGTACGGGCCGCGCCCGGCGGCGCTGGAGTCGGTCTTCGACCTCCGCGAGGTCCGCACCCGCGGCGAGCGGGTGCTCTACCTCGGCGAGTCGCTCGTCCCCGAGCAGATGCTGATCCGGGAGGTCTGGCCGGCCTTCCGGGAGGCCGGCTACGAGATCGAACTCGCGGAGACCCGCGGAGGAGACCACGACCTGCTGGTCGCCCGGCCCGCATCCGGCGGGATCGACAGCGTTCCGTGGACGAACCTGCTGCTGCTGGTGGCGACCCTGAGCACGACGCTGTTCGTCGGGGCGACCGCGTGGTACTACGTCCCCGTCCACGAGATCGTCGCGAACCCCCTCGTGGCGCTGCAGGCGTGGCCGTTCGTCGCCAGCGTCCTCGGCGTGTTGCTCACCCACGAACTCGGCCACTACCTCGTCGGACGCTACCACGGCGTCGACGTCTCGCTGCCGTACCTCATCCCGTTCGCCATCCCCTTCGGGACGATGGGCGCGGTGATCTCGATCCGCGGGCAGATGCCCGATCGGAAGACCCTCTTCGACATCGGCGTCGCCGGCCCCCTCGCCGGCCTCGTGGCGACGGTCGTCGTCACGGCGATCGGCCTCTCGCTGCCGCCCCAGCAGGTCCCCCAGTCCGTGGTCGAGCAGAGCGGCCGGGCCATCGCCTTCGGCGAACCCGCGCTGTTGACCATGTTGGCGGGCGTGCTGGACCAGCCGCTTCACTACGCCGATCCCGCCCTGAGCGTCCACCCCGTGATCGTCGGCGGCTGGGTGGGGATGTTCTTCACGCTGCTGAACCTGCTTCCCGTCGGCCAGCTCGACGGCGGCCACGTCTCCCGGGCGATCCTGGGCGAGCGCCAGGAGACCCTCGCGGCGCTCGTCCCGCTCGTGCTGTTCGGCGTGGCGGCGTACCTCCACGAGGTGCGCGGGCTCGGGCTCAACGACTCGGTGGGGCTCTGGGCGTTCTGGGGGCTGTTCGCCGCGTTCGTCGCCTACAAGGGGCCGGCAACCCCCGTCGACGACCGGACGCCGCTCGGGCGCGAGCGGATCGCCCTCGGCCTCCTGACGTTCGCGCTCGGGGGGCTCTGTTTCATGCTCGTCCCGGTGCAGGTCGTCCAGGTCTGAGCCAGGCCCGGGCGGGGGTCTGATCCAGGACCGGGCGGAGGTCTGAGCCAGGCCCGGACGGGTGGTCTCGTTCTCAGTGCGTGTAGCCGCGGTCCGGCAGCGGCTCGCCGTCGACGGTGACTCCCGACTCCGTCACCTCGCCGACGACCGTCAGGGCCGTGTCGGTCTGCCGCCGGACCGACTCGACGCGATCCGGCGGCAGGGTCGCCACGAGTTCGAAGTCCTCGCCGAAGAAGGCCGCCAGCTCCCGCCGGTCGGTCGCGTCGGCGGCCTCCTCCTCGACCGCCGGGTCGACGGGGAGGCGGTCCCACTCGACGGCGAACCCGCAGTCGCTGGCTTCGGCGAGCTGGTGCAGCGAGCGGGCGAGGCCGTCGCTGGAGTCCATCATTGCGCCCGCGGCGGGCGCCAGCGCGCGCCCGGCGGCGACGCGCGGGGTGAACTGGAAGAGCTCGTTGCCCCGTTCGTGGTCGCCGCGCTCGAACGCCCGGACGGCGGCCCCGCTCCGGCCGAGGGTTCCGGAGACGACGACGGCCTCGCCGGGCGAGGCGCCCGAGCGGCGGACGGGGTCGTCGGTCTCGCCGAGGGCGGTCGTCGCGACGGTGAACTCCGCGTGGTCGTCGAGGTCGCCGCCGACGTACTCGGCGTCGACCGCCTCGCAGACGTCGCGGGCGCCGGCGACGAACGCCCGGAGGCGATCGACCTGGAACTCGGGGACCGCATAGACCGCCACCGCGGCGCTCGCCCGGGCGCCCATCGCCGCCACGTCCGACAGCGAGGCGCCGACCGCCCGCCAGCCCGCCGTGTAGTGGGTCGTCCCCGGGGGGAAGTCCGTCGTCTCGTGGAGCATGTCGGTGGTGAGCACCTGGTCGCCGACGACCGCCGCGTCGTCGCCCGCGGCGGGGAGCTCCGCGCCGAGCAGCGCCAGGGCCGTCCGCTCGTCGACCGGGCCGGCGCCCTCGGTCGGGACGGGATCTCCGGGCGTTCCGGCGTCCTCGGTCGGGTCCCCGTCCCCCGACGCCCCGGTCGGGTCGTCCCCGCCGTCAGTCCGGAGTGTCCGCCGCTCGTCCATACGGTTCCCTTCTCGTCGGGGGCGAAAAGCGTGCTGGACGGGGACGACCGGGCGCGTGCGCCGCACGCGAGTGACGCCGAACCCCGAGGCGGGCGGCAGAAGCCGGAGGCTTAATGCCTCGGCTGGCCCTCGTCGCGGACATGGCCCGCGAAGACCTCCGCGCGACGGCCCTGGGCTTTCTCGGGGCCGCCGTCGTCTTCGCGCTGCTGTTCACGCTCGCGGGCGTCGACGAACTGGTCGCCACGCTGGAGCGCGCCGACACCGTCGGCATCGCGGTCGTCGTCGTGGCGACGGTCGGCTGGCTGGCCGCCTGGAGCGTGGCGCTCCGGACGGTGCTGGGCGTCCTCGGCGTCGACTACTCCGCGGTCAAGTCCTTCTTCGTGTTCGCGGGCGCGATGTTCTCGAACAACATCACCCCGTTCGGGCAGGCGGGGGGCGAACCGGTCACGGCGCTGTTGATCACCAAGACCTCCGACGCCGAGTACGAGACCGGCCTGGCCGCCATCGCCAGCGTCGACACGCTGAACTTCGTCCCCTCGATCACGCTGGCGGTCATCGGCGCGGGCTACTACGCTACGGAGGTGACCCTGGGGACGAACCGCGACATCACCGCCGCCATCGTCGCGGTCGCGGTGCTGGCGCTGGGCGTCCCGTCGGTGATCTACGTCGCGTGGCAGCGTCGCTACCGGCTGGAGGACCGGGCGATCAGCGCGCTGACCCCGAAGATCCAGTGGGTGGCCGACCGCGCCCCCCGGGTGTCGGTCCCGACCGCCGAGGGGATCGAACGCCGCATCAACGGCTTCTTCCGGGCGATCGAGCGCATCGCCGACAACCCCCGGGGGCTGGCGGTCGCGCTCGCGTTCTCGGCGCTGGGGTGGGGCTGCCAGATGGCCGCGCTGTGGCTCGCCTTCCGCGCGATCGGCGTCCCGATCCCGCTGTCGATCGCGCTGTTCGTCGTCCCCATCGGCGCCATCGCCGGGTTCACCCCGCTTCCGGGCGGCGCCGGCGGCATCGAGACCGTGCTGGTGCTCCTGCTGGTGGCCGCGCCGCTGCCGCAGGTGACCCGCCCCGTCGCCCTCGCGGCGGTCGTGATCTTCCGCGGGACGGTCTACTGGACGCCGACCATCATCGGCGGGGTCGTCGTCTCGCTGCTCGGCGTGAACGCCCGGCGGTAGGCCTCTGGCGGAGCCTCCCGGCCACGCGCCCGCACTCAGTCGTCTCGACCGATCTCGCTGCCGGTCAGCGCCTCGAAGTACCTGACCAGCGCGGCCATGTCCTCCTCGCCGTGGCCGAGCGAGCGGGTCGCTTCCAGGGTCTCCCGGGTCGCCGCGGTCGCGGGCAGCGGAGTCGGGGTCTCGTCGGCGGCGTCGCCGACGAGCTGGAGGTCCTTGGTGAGCAGGTCGAGCGGGAACTGCGCCTCGAAGTCGCGCTCGCCGATCTTCTCGCCCTTGGCCTCGAACAGCGGGGCCGCCAGGCCGCCGGAGGTGACGACCGACAGCATGGTGTCGTAGTCGAGGCCCCGTTCGGTGCCGAACGCCAGCGCCTCGGCGAAGCCCTCCATGGCGTTCCCGAGCAGGAGGTTGACGAACAGCTTCGCGTCGGTGGCGCTGCCGACCTCGCCGCAGTGGACCACCGGCTCGCCCAGCGCCTCGAGGAGGGGCCGCACGTCCTCGAGGGTCGACCCGGTGGTCCCGGCCAGGACCACGAGCGTGCCGGCCTCGGCCTGCGGGACCGACCCCGAGACGGGCGCGTCGACGAAGCGGCCGCCGACCGCCTCCACCAGGTCGGCGGCGTCCTCGGTGGCGGCGCGCGAGACGGTGCTGCTGTTGAGTACGACGGCGTCGCGGGCCAGGCCAGCGACGACGCCGTCCTCGCCGGAGAGGACGGCCTGGAGCGCGTCGCCGTCGGTGACCATCACGAAGACGGCGTCGGCGTCCGCGGCGGCGGCCCGCGGCGTCTCACAGACGGTGGCCTCCTCGGCGAACGCCGCTGCGCGTTCGTGCGTTCGGTTGTAGACGCGGAGGTCGTAGCCCGCCTCCAGGAGGTTCCGCGCCATCGGTGCGCCCATGGCTCCGAGTCCGACGAACCCGATCGTTTGCATCGCGGGCGGTCGTAGGTGACGGCGCCGCTTCAAGCCACGGTCGCCGGCAGTCCGACGGCGACGCCCGAGGCCCGTCGAGGCCCCCGTTCGGCCTCAGTCCTCGGGCGCCAGGCGGAGGCTCATCTCCAGTTCGAAGCTCTCGCTGTTGCTGACCTCGAACCCGATCTTCTCGTAGAGGTTGACCGCGGGCGTGTTCCAGCGCTCCACGGTGAGCCAGACCTTCTCGGCGCCCTCCTCGGCGCCGTAGCCCAGCAGCCCCTCGATGAGGTGGGTGCCGATCCCGGCCTCCTGGTACTCCTGGAGGACGAAGATCGCGAGTTCGTAGGCGTCGCCCTGGGGGACGAGCGTGGCGTGGCCGGCGGCCCGGTCGTCGTCCCAGGCGATCACGTTCAGCCCCTCGTCGAGGATGGTGTCGAGCCACGAACGGATCTGGGACTCGCGGGTCGGCGGGATGCCCTGGGCCCGGTCGGTCGGGTCGAACGCGACGTACATCTCGACGAGCGCCTCCTTCTCGGGGCCCGCGGGGTCGTACGGGCGGACCACGATGTCGCGGTCCGCGCGGTCGGTGAACTCGATGGGCGGCGAGGGGAACGGACCGGCCGGCTCGTCGGGATATGGACGCTCGTACATGGTCATCGGACGAGGGTGACTGTCGTGTGGGAGTTCAGCAGGACGAACTCCGCGATGCTGCCGATCCTGATCTTCCCCATCGGACTGGTCTGGCCGCCGCCGAGGACGATCTCGTCGAAGGCCTCGGACTCGGCGATCTCGACCAGTCGACTCCCCGGATCGCCCTCGACGTGCCGGATCGCCGCCTCGATGCCGTGCTCCGCGAGGACCTCCCCGGCGCGGTCCTCGATCTCGCCGGGCGTCCGGTCCGAGGCCGGGTTCTCGAGGATCGCGATCGTGAGGTCGTCGCCGGCCGAGGCCGCGCGCTCGACGGTCGCCTCCAGGGCGTCGAGGGAGTCGTCGGCGCCGCCGATTCCCAGCAGTACCTTCATGTCCGTGGCGTCGCCCCGGGGGGGCAAAACAGTTACCCGTCAGGGATCTCCGGCGGTGAGGGCCTCGACGGAACGCTTTTCCACCGCCGAGGGGAACGTCGCCGCATGGCCGACGAGTCCGAGCGGGCGTCCGAGCGAACCCCGGCGGACCGGGGGGACGCCGAGCGGGAAGCGGGCGGGGGGGAAGAATCGGCGCACGACCCGGTGCGGGAATCGACGCAGGACCCGGAACAGGAGTCGACGCAGAACCCGGGTGACAGTTCGGCGCGCGACCCGGGCGGGCAGAGCGCCGAGGCGGCGAGCGTGCCCGAGGACGTGCGCAAGTACGAACGCTTCACGAAGATGGACGGCGCGCAGTACGAGCGCGTCAACGACTTCCTGCGCGAGCGCACCTACATCACCGCCCGCGAGTGGGCCATCGCGCGCCTCTGTGCGGACTTCCGCACCGAGACGGGCGTCGAGATGACCAAGATCGGCGAGAACCTCCCCGAACTGGTGCCGTTCATGACCGACACCTACACGCCCCAGGCGGTCAACCAGGCCCGGGCCTCCTTCGAGGAGAAGGTCCGAAAGGCCGGCGCGACGTTCCTCTACGGCGCCATGTGCGGCTTCTTCACCGCCGAGGAACTCGACGAGATGATGTACGAGGTGACCGAGATTGCGAAGTTCCTGCTGGAGGTCGAAGGGGTCGACCTCTCGGTCGACGAGGAACTGGAGGCCGAGGAGCGCATCTCCAGCGTCATGCGCGAGGTGCGGGAGGCCAGCGAGCGCTTCCGCGAGCAGAAACACCAGGCCCAGGACTGAGCCACCAGGCCGGGGACCGATCCACAAAGCCCAGATCTGCGCTGGGGGTCGTCCCCGCGTCGGTGAGCGCGTCCGCGACGAAGCCGGCGAGCGCGACGTAACGTGACGCCTCGCCCCGCAGAACGACCTACGCCTCGCCCCGCAGAACGACCTACGCCTCGCCCCGCAGTTCGCCCGGGTCGAGGGGGACCCGCACCTCCCGGTCGGTGTCGGCGGGCCGGGCGATCAGCTCCAGCTGGCCGCGCTCGCGGGCCT